>CANFXM010000038.1 GCA_947451045.1 Actinomycetota bacterium
AATACGGAAACGGCACTGCAATATTTACAAATGATGGCGGCGCTGCTCGACGTTTTCAAAATGAAGTAGAAGTTGGAATGGTTGGCATCAATGTTCCTATCCCAGTACCGATGGCCTATTTCTCATTTGGTGGTTGGAAGAATTCTCTCTTTGGAGATTCTCACGCACATGGAACAGAGGGAGTTCACTTCTTCACTCGTGGAAAAGTAGTTACCAGTCGTTGGTTAGATCCAAGCCATGGCGGAATAAACTTAGGATTTCCTCAGAATTCCTAAATTCCAATGAAATCCCAAATGCTGGAATGGATTTATATATTTGAGCATGCAAACTCTAGGATGGGGAAGTGAAAAACCCCTTCCGTTCTAAAAATAAAGTTGTTAATATTTTTATGGGGCTTGGTATTGCTTATTTTGGTTTTCCGATTGCTTTTCTTTTCTTTACTTCTACAAAGCCACCACAAGACTTTGGAACGACTAGTAGCCTTTGGTTTGGCCATTCCTTTAATTTCTTTACAAATTTAGAATGGCTATTTAATTCAAATGATGGAATTTATTATATTTGGCTAAAGAACACATTGACTTATTCAATTAGTGGAGCCATTGGTGCACTTATATGTTCGGCTATGGCGGGCTTTGCAATCGCTGTTTACGATTTTAAAGGCGTAAAACAAATACAAGTAATTATTTTGGGTCTCGTAATGATTCCTGCAAATACCCTGGTTCTTCCCCTCTTTATTTATTTTGCTAATCTCAACCTTATAAATACAAAGTGGGCAGTTATCCTTCCTTCATTAGTAGCACCATTAGGTACATTTTTAATTGCATATTACGCAAAAGATAATTTACCTAAAGAACTTATTCAGGCCGCACGGCTTGATCGAGCAAGCGAATTTCGAATCTTTTGGCAACTCGCACTCCCTATTTTGCGCCCAGCACTTGCAACTGTTTTTTTACTTAACCTTGTAACTAATTGGAATAATTATTTCTTGCCACTACTTATGTTTAATGATCCAAAACTTTATCCCCTATCCGTGGGCCTTGGTACTGCATTTGGCGGTCCTGGATTAGTAATGGGAGCTTTTGTTGCCATGGCTCCCATACTTGTGGCTTTTCTCTTCTTGCAGCGCTATTGGCTCAAAGGTTTGAATGCAGGTTCAGGCGTGCACGCCTAAGAGCGTTTTATCCAAACTCAGTATTTTCATCTATAGTTTCTCTACGTGCGATTCATCAATTCACCCACGTATGACCTCACCTATGACGACGTATTTATGGTGCCTAGCCAATCTGAATTATCTAGTCGTATGGAAGTTGATCTAACGTCACATGATGGTTCAGGAACAACAATTCCTCTCGTAGTAGCAAACATGACAGCAATATCTGGCCGTCGTATGGCCGAAACTATTGCACGACGTGGCGGAATTAGTGTTATTCCGCAAGATATTCCAATTGCAATAGTGAGCGATGTTATTTCTTGGGTGAAATCTCGCCACCCATTCTTTGATACACCTATTACTTTGTCGCCCGATCAAACAGTTGCGGACGCCGTTAGCTTGCTCAATAAGAGAGCGCACGGAGCAATTGTAATTCTAGATAAAAACAAGCCGATAGGAATTGTCACTGAAGAGGATTGTGAAGGCGTGGATCGCTTCACACAACTAAAAATGGTTATGAGTAAAGATCTCATTACTCTTCCTGATTCATATGATGCGCGCGAAGCATTTGAATTTCTCCATAATAATCGGCGCAAACTTGCACCAGTAGTTTCAGTAAATGGTGAACTCGCTGGAATATTGACCCGGGTTGGCGCGCTACGTAGTACTTTGTATCAGCCAGCACTGGATGCAACGGGCAGACTGCGAATTGCTGCCGCTGTTGGAATCAATGGCGATGTAGCCGCTAAAGCAAAAGCTCTCATTGATGCAGGCGCTGATGTATTAGTAGTAGATACAGCGCATGGCCATCAAAAGAAGATGATCGATGCACTCAAAGCAATACGCGCAATAAATCCAACAGTTCCTATCGTTGCCGGAAATGTTGTGACCGCAGAAGGAGTGCGAGATTTAATCGCGGCAGGAGCCGACATCATTAAAGTAGGAGTAGGTCCGGGAGCAATGTGTACTACCCGTATGCAAACTGGTGTTGGGCGTCCGCAATTTTCAGCGGTTTTAGAATGCGCAGCCGAAGCTAAAAAATTAGGAAAATCAGTGTGGGCAGATGGGGGAGTACGACATCCTCGAGATGTTGCACTCGCACTCGCGGCCGGTGCATCACAAGTAATGATTGGCTCTTGGTTTGCAGGAACCTTCGAATCACCTGGTGATCTTCAACGAGATTCCAACGGACGATTATTCAAAGAATCATTTGGAATGGCATCAGCTCGCGCAGTTGCTGCTCGAACATCTACCGAGGATGCATTTGATCGTGCTCGTAAATCACTCTTTGAAGAAGGAATTTCAACATCACGGATGTATTTAAATCCAACGAGGCCAGGCGTTGAAGATTTACTGGATGAAATTATTGCTGGATTGAGATCATCGTGCACATATGCAGGTGCTAAGAATTTAGATGAATTTGCAGATAAAGCAGTTGTTGGAATTCAATCTTCAGCGGGATATGCAGAAGGTCGTCCGTTGCATTCTTCTTGGACAATTTAGTCTTTAGGAATAATGCCTAATTGTTGGCGAAAACCTAAAGAATCCCAGGCATCAAATCCATCTAAAACAATTCCATCTTTAATCGTGTCAATACTGACGCCATCAACTGCGAATGTATTTCCAGTGGCACTTTGCCCCAAATATTCTGCTCCAGTGTGAGTACCTGTGAGATGCCACCGCGAAACCACGCGATTACCTTCAACGATCACTTCTCGAACATCGAAATGCAAATCTGGAAATGCAGCATGCCATTTCTTCCATTGTTCGCGAAAACTCTCTCGACCTACGCCAAATTTAGGATCATTTCCTGCAGCATCTATCGCAATAAATCGATCGATGGCGCTTTCATCTTTTTTATTCCATATCTGATCAAAAAAGTCATACGCTGATTGACGATTATTTTCGAGTGTCATGAGTTAATTACAACTACCTTTCCTGAATGAGTGAGTTCTAGTAAATCTGCTGACATTCCAACTGCAATCTCTCCCACGTTACCCATCCCAATTTCTCCGGCAGCAAGTGCGGAAGATGAATTAACTGAATCCTCAATCGATACCTTGTAATCCTTGTGTAGTTTTAAAAAGGCGCGATCCATAGTAAGAGTACTTCCAGCTAAAGTTCGGTTACTCACTAACCGAGCAATTCCTTCTTTTACTTCTACATCCAGTCCACCTAAGTGGTAATTGCCATCGCCATTTCCTGCAGCCGATATTGCATCAGTTACCAAAATTGACCTATGTGCAGCGACAGCAAGAATTTCTTGCGTATCCCCATCACTGATATGCACTCCATCAAGAATGAGTTCAAGTGAGAGGCGATCATCATCGAGTGCAACCTCAGTAATAGTTCCTGCATCTGTTGCTAATTTCGGCATGCCATTGGTGAAATGGGTGATCAAGGTTGCGCCATAGTCAATCGCTTGTTCGGCTATTGCACTTGATGCTTCAGTGTGGCCAAGGGCTACAACAACACCTTCTTCAACGAGAAAATCAATTGCTTCAAGTGCGCCCTCGAGTTCAGGCGCCAAAGTAATCATTGAAATATTTCCTTGCCCAGCATCGAGCAAATTCTGCAATTCTTTGATTGTTGGCGTGCGCAGCATCGATGGATCATGCGCGCCGCATCGAGCATGTGAAAGATAAGGTCCTTCGAGGTGGATTCCTTTGATCGCACTAGATCCTACAAATGGGTCAAGTCTTTTTATTTGTTGAATTAGTTCCTCAATAGGTTCACTCACCAGACTCGCAAGCATTGAAGTGGTTCCATGTTTTTGATGCGCTTCAATAACGCGAACTATGTCATCAGGCTCAGAGGAAGAGAAGTAAGCGCCTCCGCCTCCGTGACAATGAATGTCTACGAATCCAGGAATCAAAATTCCCGTAACTATCTTTTCTGGATTTTGTGCGATCCCATCTTCGATAGTTGTAATTGAGCCATGCTTAATCTCTAACCAAAAATTATTTCTCAATGTCCCTTCAACAATTCCGGAGGATGCTTGAATAATCATTTTGTATTTTCACTCGCTAAGAGATCTAGCGCCAACATCGCACATCCAATAGTTCCTGCTTGGGCACCATGATGAGCAATCGCAAATTGTGGAACTCGTTGGAAAGTAAGTGAATCGTTGAGAAACGATTGCATGGGGCTAAGTAGTGAGTCACCAGCTTGAGAAAGCCCACCACCAAAAATAATTATCTCCGGTGCAAGAATTGTTATAAGTAATTGACATGCTTTCGCAAGTGATTGCATCGCATCGCCCCAAATTTTTTTGGCTAGTGCATCGCCTGATCGTGCGAGCATTGCTACTTCTTCACTACTAACTCCAACCGTACCTGAAGCCTTTGCGTAGGCATTACTTATTGCTAAAGCTGATGAAGCCGCTTCTAAGCAACCTTTCTTGCCACAAACACACATGAATGCACCACCAACATCTACGTGACCGATTTCTCCTGCAAAACCATCTGAAGATCTAATCACTCCATCAATAATGAGAGCAGCAGCGATACCTGTACCTATAGGAATAAAAATGGCATTTTTGAAGCCTTGGGCAGCGCCACTGCGAAGTTCGGCAAGTGCACCAGTACGTACATCATGACCAAATGCAACAGGAATTTTTATTTCTTCTTCAAGCAAATGTTGAATAGGAAGATTCTTCCATTGAAGATTTCCAGACCAGCGTGATAACCCTTGTGCTTCATCGAGTGAACCAGGGACCGCTAATCCAACGGCATTAATTTCACCAGGAGCAGCTAAATTTGAAAGTAACTGGCTAATTACTTGAATACTTTTACTTCCATCGACATCACCTTGCGGTGTTGGTGCAGATGCCGTTGTGATTATTCGTAGCTGCGAATCCACAAGGGCACCCTTGATACTTGTACCACCGACATCTATTGCCGCGACAAGTTTCACGCTGGCTAGTCTAAATCACTTATCTAAAATGATTGATCTAGACAGACCACGCGGATTGTCGGCATCAAGGCCTCGTTTTTTAGCAATTGCAATCGCAACACGATGGGCTTTGACTAAGTGCGCCATTGGGTCAAGCGTGCTGTTTTCGAAAAGCGCACCAGTCTTCTTGATATCCCTGACTAAGTCTTCTGGAATTTCACCGAATGCCCAGACTGCGCGTCCTGGTTGCGAAATTGATAGTGGGCCGTGGCGGTAATCAAGTGCTGGATACGCTTCAGCCCAAAATTGTGATGACTCACGCGTTTTTAGTGCGGCTTCCTGCGCAAGTCCGATTGTCCAACCTCGACCAAGAAAAGTAATTTGATCAACATTGACTAATTCGCCAAGGTCGCAGGCCAGCGCTTCTTCAGCATCTTTGACTATTGAACGTAGATCAAAACCTAAATGAATACGCAATAAACCAAGTGCTGCAGTTGCCCATCGACTTTGTAGAACTGATTTTTCATCTGCAAATGGCATAACAATAGAATGAGTTGCATGTTCAGTCACAGGTGACCCGTGAACCGAGGTGATCATTACCGATGGAATTTTTGTCTGCGCTAACATTTTTACAACTTCAGTAGTTGTGCCAGACCGAGAGATTGAAACAATCTTGTCGTACTTGCGTTCGTAATTCATTTCAGATCCGACATACACATCAGTCTCTCCGTGGCCGGCAGCTTCGCGAAGAGATGCGTAAGCCATCGACATAAACCAAGAACTTCCACAACCAACAACGGCGACCTTTTCACCTTTTTCAGGAAGATGGTGGAGAACGCTCGGTGCGAAATCTGCTACCTGCGACCAAATAGCTGGTTGCGATGCAATTTCGTTATCGGCATATTCGCATGCAATCTTGCTTGTCATAGGCGTAAACCTAAGGCAGGTGCGCATAATGCGTCAAGAAAATTTGCCTATTTATGTAGTAATCTGACCAATAGCAATCATTTTGATGCACATATTTTTTCATTTATGAGGAGAATTGCATGAATCGACAACATCGATTGAGCAGCATCCTTGAACTTGTAGTGCAAAAAGGGAATATCGAAGTAGAAGATGCCGCTCACATTCTGGGCGTTTCCGCTGCCACTATTCGGCGCGATTTCGATGTCTTAGCAAAGCGCCAATTACTTACTCGCACACATGGCGGAGCGGTGGCAATCGGAAGTTCTCTGGGGCTTCCGTTGACTTATAAAGTCGCTAAAGATGACAAAGTAAAACAACGAATTGCAAAAGTGGCGGCCGAGATGGTTTCGCGCCACCAAATTATTGGAATCAACGGGGGAACAACGTCGACGGAAGTGGCACGTGCGATTGCAGCACGATCAGAGTTCGCTCCAGGTGAAACTCAAGAAGTAATGCCCGCCCTTACTGTTGTCACCAATGCACTCAATATTGCAGCTGAATTAACGGTGCGCCATCAGATAAAGATTGTTGTCACCGGTGGAGTAGCACGTCCGCAATCTTATGAACTCACAGGTCCATTTGCGGAAGAAGTTCTAAAAGAAGTAAATATTGATATTGTCTTTTTGGGAGTCAATGCTTTGAATCCGACTATGGGGGCTTCAGCAAATCACGAAGATGAAGCAAAAGTAAATCGCGCGATGGCGCTGCGCTCGCAACAAATTATCGTCGTTGCAGATAGCTCAAAATTTTCTAGAAATGCTTTTGCAACTATTTGCCCACCAGAAGATATTGACATCCTGATAACCGATTCTGGAATAGATGAAAAGACAGCGCAAGATTTTCGAGCTCTCGGCATACAGATTGTTATTGCGTAACCGAGATGACCCAAAAAACTTCCTTACTTCTCATCAATGAATTATCAATTCAGGGAAAAGCCATAGGAGCATTCAATATAATTCTTCTAGAGCATGCAGAGGCAATTGTTGCCGGGGCCGAAAGAGTAAAACTGCCAGTGGTATTACAAATTAGTCAAAACTGCGTCGATTATCACGGAGCATTGAAACCCATAGCGTTGGCTTCAAAGGCAATTGCAGAGAGTGCGATGATTGATGTATCACTACATTTAGATCACGCTGAAAGCGAAGAACTTATTCGCGAAGCACTCGATTATGGTTTTGACAGCATTATGTTTGATGGATCAAAGCTTGAATATGAAAAAAATATAGAAGCCAGCGCCAGAATGAGAGCACTATGCAAGAGTTATAAAGCCACTATTGAGGTAGAACTTGGGGAAGTTGGCGGTAAAGATGGTGTGCACGCACCAGGTGTACGCACGAACCCATCCGACGCTAAATCCTTTGTAGAGGCCACAGGAGTTGATTTACTAGCCGTTGCTGTGGGGACTTCTCACGCAATGACGACTCGAAACGCAACACTTGATTTTGAATTGATTACGCAACTCTCAAAGAGTGTAGGAGTTCCTTTGGTATTGCACGGCTCATCAGGTGTGAGCGATGATGATTTACAACAAGCTGTCCGTGCTGGAATGCGTAAAGTAAATATTGCAACACATCTCAACCATTTATTTACAAATGAAATACGTAAAGTACTTGAATCAGATATCAAAATTGTAGATCCACGAAAGTATATAAAAAAAGGTAGAGACGTTATTGAAGATGAGTGCGCGCGGCTTCTCAAGCTACTCAGTTTGTCTTAAAGGTTTATTCTTCTAACATCTTTTCTAGTTTATTTTTCAAAACCAAAATAACGGTGGCGATTAATACAAGTGCAACTATTGCCCAGTATTTCAAATATTTTTCTAATGAAGCCAAAGAATTTGCAAACTCATAACCCAAGAGAACGACGATTGATGAAAATACAATTCCTCCTGCAGCATTCCATTTAATAAAAATGCGATACGGGACTTTATTCATCCCGGCAAGAGCGGGCACTAGTGCACGCAATAGCGCCTGAGAGCGTCCGAAAAAGATTGCTCCTCCGTGGTATCTATCAAAAATTGCCTGCGCTAATTTCCAGCGTTTCTCACCAACAAATTTTCCAAATTGAGTCGTTTGAATTTTAGGTCCAAAGTGTTTCCCAACTTCATATCCGACCGAGTCACCTGCAATTGCACCGACAATCGCACAGCCTAGAAATAACCAGAGATTCCACACATGAGAATGCGCGAGGACGCCACCAATGAGTAGAGAAGTCTCACCTGGTAATACAAAACCAACAAATGCAGCAGCTTCAGCGAATGCAAGTGTGATGAGTAATGCGAAAAGTGGTATTTCTAAATTGTGTAGCACGAGCCAATCTGCAACATGATGTATCCATCCTGACATGCCCATACTCTAGTCGTCGCCTATACTCCTCGCCTATGAGCGCAAAGACATCCGTACCGATACATTCATTATTAGCTAATCGAAAAAGTCCTCGCTCCCTTGATTCCACGGTAGTAATGTCCAAGGACGGTATAACAGCAGTATTAGAAGCTGCTCGCTGGGCACCCTCCTCGAACAATATGCAACCATGGCGATTATTTGTTGGCCAGCGCGGCGACAAAGTATTTACTTCAATTCTTGATTCACTCGCTCCTTTCAATCAAAATTGGGCACACCGTGCATCTCTACTCATACTTGTTGCGGGCACAACAAAAAGGCAAGATGGAAGCGATCATGGAAGCTATCTTTATGATTGCGGACTTGCCGTTTCACAACTCTCACTTGAAGCACATGCGCGCGGATTTGTTGCCCATCAAATGGGTGGATTCGATAAAGAGAAGGCCATTACGAATCTGTCAATAGATTCTGTCCTTGCACCAGTAATTGTTATTGCAATCGGGAAACAGAGTGGGATTGAACAATTAGAGGAAGCACTTGCGGAGCGTGAAAGTGCCCCACGTGAGCGAAAAGCTTTATCTGAAATTGTCGTACAGGGTTTACCAAACTAAAAACGAGATCTAATTTCCCAGAGATCTACAAAAACTGGATTGAAAAGCGTGCTCTGCAAATACGCTGCGCCGCTGGAACCACCAGTTCCCATTTTATGTCCGATTGTGCGCTCAACCATTTTCACATGACGGTAGCGCCACTCTTGAATGCCTTCATCTATATCAACGAGGCGCTCACAAATCATTGCACTTTCAGGACTGTTGCGATGAATATCAAGTAACACATCTTGAACCTCGGCGTTTGATTCGTAAGCCTTACTCTTATCTCGATTCAACACTGAGCTTGGAAATTTATGTCCCTGTTGATTGAGATAGAAAAGAGTTGAATCCCAAATCGAATTCCCCTTTGTAATTTTTGCAATCTCTGCTTGAACATCAGGGGGAAGGTGTCCAGCCATCTTGCTGTCTCGGCGACCAAGTATTGCTTCGACTTTTCTAAATTGTGCAGATTGGAAGCCACTTGATGATGATAAATAATTACGGAAAGAGTTGAATTGAAGCGGAGTCATTGTTTCTAAGATATCTATTTGTGCAACACAGACTTTCATGATTGTTCGAATCCGACCCAATAATGAAAGAGAGTAATGAGTATCGCCTGCTTCAAGTGATTTCTGGGCTGCTTGAAATTCATGAATTAGTTGTTTGAACCATAATTCATACGTTTGATGAATAATTATGAAAAGCATTTCATCATGCTCTGGCCCAATAGATAAAGGACGTTGAAGCTTGAGTAGTTCATCTACCGCCAAATAGGAGTTATACGTAAGTGCCGAATCAAAATTCTCTTCGCTCATGTGACTCGTGACCCACCCTCTTGAATCTTTTCATATTGGCGCGATGCCACCAAGTCCCTCATTCGTGCGAAGCCATCCCACACTTCTACGTAAGAAGTCGGAAGCGGAGAGATTGCTAGACGTATTGAATTTGGAGTTCTGTAATCAGGAATTACATTTGCGTATTGGCGAAGTGCTACACAAATACGTGCAGCGTCAGGGTGTCCTAACGAAATGTGCCCACCCCGCTCTTTTGGATTACGCGAAGTCAACAATGTCATTCCTAAATCAGCTAGCCACTCATCGTAGAGTTCGATCATCATCTGTGTACCAATTGCTGCCTTTGTAGCAATTGCATCTATACCAGCTTCTTCAATTATTTCGAATGCGCTCTTAATACAACGAAGCCCAATGAGCGAAGGGCTTGCAATTTGGAACCCACGAATACCATCTGCGCGTTCGAATGTAGCACCCATTCCGAATTGGTCACTTTGTGAAAACCAACCTTGAATAGGAACTTGTAACTCTTTTTGCAATCTTTTACTTACATAGAGCCACGCAGGTGCACCAGGACCAGAATTTCCATATTTATAAGTGCAACCAACTGCAAGGTCGGCGCCGTTAGCATCCAAATTCATTTCGATGGCACCAACAGCATGACTTGCATCCCAAAGAAGTAATGCACCATATTTTCTTACTAAGTCGGTGAGGCTCTTTATATCATTGCGTGCACCTGATCGATATTGAATGACCTCGAGAGTTACAAGTGCAACATCATCGTTTAAATACTTTTCAAGTATTTCAGGGGTTATTCTTTCAAACTCTGCGCTACCTGTACTTTCATTATCAATAATTACTAATTTCAAATCAAATTGTTTCGCTATACCATCGAGAATGTATCGATCAGTGGGGAAGTTTGCTGCATCAGTAATAATTGTTTTGCGCCCAGGTCGTGCTTGAATTGCAGCGAGTGCTAATTGATAGAAATTTACCGACGTAGTGTCGCAAGCCAACATTTGCCCCGGAGCTACACCCAAACTTGCTCGCCCAATAAGATCACCAGTCGGTTGTGCTTCATCTACCCAATGACTCCAGCCTGTTACGACTTCGCGCCCCCACTCTTGTGTCATATATTCATTGACCGCGACCACAGTGGAATGAGGCAATCTGCCTAACGAATTTCCATCGAGATAACACATATCGGGGTCAGTATTTACAAAGCGTGAACGAAATTGAGCCAACGGATCGTTTCGGTCGAGCTCGAGGGCATATTCGCGGTCATTGATGTCCATGCTTCAAAGGTACGCTCTCCTACCGTGGCGCGCAACGTTGTAAATATTGAAGAGGTCTCTAAGGCCTTTGATGTTAAACAATTATTAAATGCAGTCTCTATTGGGATTTCTGAAGGCGATCGAATCGGGATAGTTGGCCGAAATGGTTGCGGTAAAAGTACATTAATGAAAGTCATTGCGGGAATCGAATCACCAGATAGCGGACGTGTAACGCGATCAAATTCGGCCCACATTGGATTACTTTCACAAGTTGATTACGCAGATCCCGAAAGTACTGTTCGTGATGTGGTGCTAGGCGATACGGCAACTCACGAATGGGCAAGTGATGCAGGCATCCGCGAAGTTTTCACAGGACTCTTTGGCGGTTTCGACGACCATCTTTTCGAAAGAAAATTTGCATCCCTTTCTGGCGGAGAAAAACGTCGCGTAGGACTTGCGAAATTACTTATTGGAAATCTTGATTTAATTTTGCTTGATGAACCAACAAACCATTTAGATGTCGAAGGTGTTGCATGGTTGGCGCAACATTTGAATAATAGAAAAAATTTAGCAATTGCAGTTGTCACACACGATCGATGGTTCCTTGATGCTGTTACAGATAGAACATGGGAAGTCGTTGGTGGGAAAATAGAAGAGTACGACGGGGGATATTCTGCCTTTGTTTTGGCGAAGGCTGAAAGATCCAGACAGGCTTCTGTTTTAGATGGTCGACGCAATGCACTTATTCGCAAAGAACTGGCGTGGTTGCGCCGTGGAGCACCAGCGCGAACAACAAAACCAAAATTTCGAGTTGATGCTGCAAACGAACTTATTTCTGCAGAGCAAGCTCCACGTGATAAAACAGAACTTCTTAAATTCGCTCGTAACCGTTTAGGAAACACGGTCTACGAAGCGCACCATATGCAAGTCAAAGCTGGCGATAAAGAACTCATCAAAGATTTGACATGGAATGTAGGACCAGGTGATCGCATTGGAATTGTTGGCGTTAATGGCGCGGGTAAAACAACGCTGATGCGCACTCTCGCAGGAGAACTAAAACCAAGTGGCGGTAAGTTGGTAACGGGAATAACTGTTGCGTCAGCATTTCTTACTCAACACCTGACTGAACTCGACCCAACATGGCGCGTGCTTGAAGCGGTTGAAAAAGTTGCTAACCATATTGAACTCGGTAAAGGAAAAACACTTTCTGCCTCGCAATTATGTGAAAGATTGGGTTTTGATCGTGATTCTCAATGGACTCCTGTGGGCGATCTATCGGGTGGCGAAAGAAGGCGCTTGCAACTTACTCGTTTGTTAATGGATAGCCCCAATGTTTTATTACTTGATGAACCAACTAATGATTTTGATATTGAGACACTCAACGAATTAGAAGATTTGCTTGATAGTTACACCGGCACGCTTTTAGTAATTTCGCACGACAGGTTCTTTCTAGAAAGAGTTTGTGATCGATTTGTCGGACTACTGGGAGATTTAGAAGTACGAGACCTTCCGCGTGGTGTTGATGAATACCTAGAGCAACGTGAAGAAGCTTTAAGTAAGGCAAGTGGTTCAAATAAGGCAAAATCAGGGCAATCAAGTGCAGCAGAACAACGCCAGATCAAAAAAGATATTGTGCGCTTAGAGCGACAGATTGAGAAACTCAAGGAGCTCATTTCTAATTTAGAAAAAGAACAAGAAAGTTCTGGTTCAGATTCGGGTCGATTACTAGAAATTACTTCGCAACTAGAAAAAGCTCACATGGATTTCAACACTCGAGAAGAAGAGTGGTTAGAAGCAACGCTCAAAGTCGAGGAATAGGATTGGGCTCTTATGAGACTAGATTTGCTAGCAGCAATCTCCGGAATTTTGATTGCTCTTCAAGCTCGAGCAAATGGTGAACTTTCACATCGTTTGAATAATGGTTTAGAGGCTGCGCTTGTCTCGTTTAGTTCGGGTTTAATTATTATTGTTCTAATTTCAAT
>CANFXM010000039.1 GCA_947451045.1 Actinomycetota bacterium
GATTAACAAGGATTTCGAGAGTCTCGATAAATAAGGTAATCTACGCACGCCGTTACAAACCCTTGGCGGGTTGCCCGAGCGGCCAATGGGAGGGGACTGTAAATCCCCCGGCTCTGCCTTCGAAGGTTCAAATCCTTCACCCGCCACCATTATTAAGTACAAACCTAGCCAAGTTAAAGTGATGGCTATAAGATTTAAAAATGAGCGAACCTATATTGGATAGTGACGCCAGCAAATGTCCCATGCGTGAGATTCGTAAATTACCGATTGATGGAACTCCTCTAAGCCCCTCTGCCACATTAGATCACTGGCGTAAAGAAGGTGCTGCAACTCCGTTGGAGTATGAAGATGGTCATCAAGGTCTCGTTGTTACTCGATATGAATTAGCGAAGCTAATCCTGGAAGATAAACGTTTCAGCCAAAAACCAATCAGAATACCTTTACATCAGATCAATAGAGAAGAGTCTGCACTTGGTATCAACATCGTCGATGGCGAGCTTTCAACGGCGAGTGATCTTGATCCAGGGAACTTGCTATTTTTAGATGGCGAACAACACCTAAAGATTAGGCGAGCAGCCACGAGTCGTTTTTCAGTTCGATCTGCAAAGGGATATGAATCTGACATTAAAGCAGCAGTTTCCAAACAGATCGAAAACTTAATCGCTCAAGGTTCACCAGTTGATCTAAGCGAACACTATTCGGAGCCAATTTCTTCAGCGGGTCATGCTCGCGTTCTCGGAATTCCTGACGCTCTCTTCAGTGAGTATGAAAGATTATTTGTTGGAAAATCTGAAGAGAGTGAAAAAATTCAATACTTGAGAAGAGTTTTAGCTTTCAAGAAAGAGTCCCCTGCAGATGATCTCCTGAGTGACCTAGTGAAATCTGAACTTCTGGAAAAGGAAATAGAGGGTTTAACTCTTTCATTGATGGTTTCTGGAAGAGATAACGTTGCATACATGATCTCCACAGGAATTGTGGCTCTTCTAAAGCATCCAGAACAACTCCAAGCGCTCCGAGACAATCCAGCATTAATTGATGGAGGGGTTGAAGAATTACTACGTATAAGTGCAGTTTTTTTGACTATGTTCCCTCGAACCGCAATGGAAGATGTTGAAGTCGGTGGAGTGAAGATTGCACGTGGTCAATCAGTCTCTGTCTCTGCTGTAGCAGCAAATTATGATGAGAGACAGTATTCAGATCCGTATCGATTTGATTTAACTCGTGACGCATTTGGTCATTTGGGTTTTGGCAATGGTCTTCATGGCTGCCTTGGTCAACAAGTGGCTCGTATAGAGATTAAAGAAGGAATAATGCAATTGCTTCAGGCATTTCCGAATTTGAAATTAGTACATGCTGAGCAAGACGAGCCAATGCCTTTTTACCACCCCGTCGCTGCTTATCAAGTTGGTGAGGTCATAGTCGGTTGGGACTAATTGCATAGTCTGCTTTTTCTATTGTCTCGGGGAGGCAAAAGAAATAGAGTTCACGCATGGAATATCGTCGCCTCGGCTCATCAGGAATGTATGTCTCAGAGATTTCTTATGGAAATTGGATCACTCACGGCAGCCAAGTAGAACAAGATGCTGCAATCAAATGTGTACGCACAGCCCTGGATGTTGGAATCACAACTTTCGATACTGCTGACGTTTACGCAGCTACTCGTGCCGAAACAGTTCTTGGTAAAGCACTCAAGGGTGTTCGCCGCGAGTCCTATGAATTATTTACAAAGGTTTATGGTGGCACTGGCCCAGGAAAAAATGATCGTGGTTTATCCCGTAAACATATTATGGAATCAGCACACGCCTCACTAAAGCGTTTGAACACAGATCACATTGATCTATACCAAATGCATCGTTTTGATTTTGAATCACCACTTGATGAATCACTTCAAGCTTTTGATGATCTTGTACGTCAGGGCAAAGTCAATTACATCGGATTTTCTGAATGGGATTCAACGCAAATTGGTCAAGCGTTAGACATTCAGAAGAAATATAACTGGACACGTTTTGTTTCTAGCCAGCCTCAGTACTCAATGCTCTGGCGCGTTATTGAAAAGGAAGTTGTTCCTTTATCAATCAAAGAGGGAATTGGTCAGATTGTCTGGTCTCCAATTGCACAAGGCGTATTGACTGGAAAATACTTGCCAGGAAAGAAGGCTCCAGCAGGATCTCGTGCCAGCGATAAGAAATCGGGAGCAGAGCATATTTCTAGATGGATGCGCGATGATGTTCTTACTGCGGTTCAGAAATTGAAACCAATTGCAGATGAGGCTGGACTTTCAATGTCACAACTCGCACTTGCATGGGCGCTGCAAAATCAAAATGTTTCATCTGTAATCATGGGTGCGACAAAGCCATCACAAGTTAAAGAAAATGCAAAAGCCTCTGGTGTAAAGCTAGAAAAAGATGTTATGGAAGCCATCGATAAGGCACTTGTTGGACTACCTGAATATGATCCGAAGAAGAATGTGAGCCCAAACCCAAGGTCTTAATTACTAAGAATTCTTTAGTAGTTCTGATTAATCCATTGGAAAGCTGAATTCTCAAATGGAATCCATGTTTTTGTGTTGTGTCCACCTGCAGGTATAGGAATCAATTTTACTGATACTGACGGGCTCAAACTGGCCATGAATTTTTGAGCAGAAGCCCAGGCGAAACGATCATTTTTTCCAGCAATAATTAGAATCTTCAAATTAGTTGGTGCACTATTTAAGATCCTGACTAAGTCATATTCATTTGTAAGAAATGCTTTTTCATTCCGGTTTACACCATTGGCAAATAGTGGTTTGAAATATCCAGCTAAGGAAACAGCACTGGAATATTGATTTTGATGCCTAACTGCTACTTCTGTAGCGCACCAACCACCGGTTGAATATCCAAGGGTTGCCCAAGGGCGATCATCAATTCCTAAGAATCGTTGAGCAAAAGTTTTCATATCGTTTGTAAGCCAAGTTTCAACTTGAAATCCACCAACAAAATTTAGACATTCAGTATCGTGTTGAGGATAGACATTGATAGTTGGAATGATTGCGATAGTGCTTTTTATTTGTCCTGAACTTTCTAATTTCTCTAATGTTTTTATCCCACCCATACTGCCAATCCAAGTTTCAGGAACTCCTGGATAGCCTGAAAAGAGTTCCACAATTTGGTAGTCAGTTCCTATGTTGGGAGTCTGCGGATTAGCTTTGATGAGTTCAGCAATTTTTGGTGGCAATACAACATAGACAGTATTAGAGATTCCTGATTCAGCACCTTTGATTGTCTTCTTGAAGATCAAACTTCCACCCGACGTGTGTTGCGCTTGAGTGAGATCTTTTGTGGACAATTGCGCTAATAAGTTTGGTTGAATTGCAACTTTAGTAAGGTCAGTAACATTTCCAAAAAGGTCGTTCCAACTCGAAAAGAACTCACCAGACCTATTTATAGCGATACCAATAGAGCCAAGAAAAAGAACTTGAACCATTATCAAAATACTGATTCGCCCAATAACTAAGTTCCATTTCGATCTACCTAATTTTTTCCAAAAAATAATTGTTAGCGCGAACGATGCAATAGCTAGGCTAAACCCAGTTATTTCCGTAGCGAGGCTCCCAATTTCAAACACTGGGGGAGTCTAAAGCTCTTTCCTGAGATTGATTACTTATTCGACCATCCCGATTTTTATTATGAGTTCACGTAATCCGCAAGTGCCTTTCGCTCAACTTCTATTTCGGTAATGTGAGCTTTTACAATATCTCCAATTGACACGATTGAGATTAGCTCTCCGCTTTCTGCAACAACAGGAATATGACGAATCCTGCGTTCAGTCATTATTGCCATAAGCTCGGCAACTGTTGATTCCTGCGTGCAGGTAATTACTTCAGCGGTCATTATGTCGAGCACTCGCATACCAATGAGTTGATCGAGCTTTCCCGGCATCGCGCGAACTACATCCCGCTCCGAGACAATCCCATCAATTTTCTTTCCATCAGCGGATACGACCAGTGCGCCAACATGATGAGTGTTGAGTGAATTTACCAAGTCGTGAATACTTGCACTTGAAGAAATTGTTTCAACTTTTTTCCCTGAAATCAGTTTTGCTATCTTCATGGTGCCCCATTTCTTTTATCATTGGAATTATTTGAATAGTGCTCTTCCCTAAAGCGAAGCGCAAGGGTTTGATTCGATATTTGGAGGATTCACAGTAAACTTTCAATATTGGCAGGCTCAACTTTGGATAAAGGATAAAAATGAAAGCTATTCAAGTTACTGAATTCGGTGGCCCTGAGGTCATGGCGCTAGTTGAACTTCCAGATCCTGTAGCAGGAGCAGACGAAGTTCTCATCGATGTGAGTGCAATAGGTGTGAACTTTGCAGATACAGTGCAAATTCGAAATCAATATGTAACTCAGCAACTTTTGCCATTGATTCCTGGTTTAGAAGTTGTTGGTAAAACTCCCGATGGCAAAAGAGTTCTCGCCTCAATTTCAGAAGGTGCTTATGCGCAAAAAGCTATTGCGCACCGTGGAACAACAATGGAGATTCCAGATGGTGTTAGTGATGAAGCTGCCCTTGCAATGTTGGTGCAAGGCACAACTGCGTGGCATATTCTAAAAACTTTTGGGCATTTGGTTCCGGGTGAAAGTGTTGTTATTCATGCAGCGGCGGGTGGCGTAGGAACAGTTGCAATCCAACTTGCCAAGATGTGGGGAGCCCGTGTTATTGCGGTTACTTCTACCGACGAAAAATCTGCACTTGCAAAATCTTTAGGAGCAGATGTAACTATTGATGCAAATAGTGAAAATCTTGCCCAAGCCATGCTAGATGCTAATAATGGAAAGCCAGTTGACCTTGTATTAGAGATGGTTGGCGGAGCAACTTTTGACGCCAGCTTTGAAGTCCTTGCACCATTTGGTCGACTCATTGTTTTTGGAATGGCATCAGGTGAGATGGCTACTCCTGTTATTCCGATAACAATGCTTGGTACAAGCAAAACAATCACAGGATTTTGGTTAGGACATTGCTTTGCATATCCAGAGAAGATGATTCACGATGTCATCAAAGAACTATTCCTTCTTATAAAGGATGGAAAACTCAAGCCGATAATCGGTGGAACATTCCCGCTATCTAAAGCCGGCGATGCACATAGAGCAATCGTTAGCCGAGGAACGACGGGAAAAATCACGCTAAATCCAGCGCTCTAAAAGTAATAATTTTTAGAATCGCCGAGATTGCCTGTACCCTCACGTATTGATCAACGCCCCCCTAGCTCAGTTGGTAGAGCGTTTCCATGGTAAGGAAAAGGTCACCGGTCCGATTCCGGTGGGGGGCTCGAAATAATCGTAAGATTATTTTGTAGGGCGGGATAGCTCAGCTTGGTAGAGCAAGCGGCTCATAATCGCTGTGTCGTGGGTTCAAATCCCGCTCCCGCTACGAGTAATACAAGCGCGAATTTCGCGCAATGAGCGCGCTCAGGTAACCTAAGCGCCTCATCACAACTGGTACGACAAACGATAAAGGGAGCATGACCATGGCAAGTAAGAGCGCGGACGTTCGTCCAAAAATCACCATGGCCTGCGTTGAATGTAAAGAACGTAATTACATTACAAAGAAGAACCGCCGTAACGATCCAGACCGTATGGAACTCAAGAAGTTCTGTCCTCGTTGCAAGCTTTCAACACTTCACCGCGAAACTCGCTAATGCTCAATCCCGATTCGGTCGGGCGCACCTTCAACGGTGCAGAGACAATTACTGTTTCACAATCGCAAATTAATTCTTTTGCATCCGTGCTGGGCGAAACAAAGACTGATGTTGCGCCACCAACTTTTTCAATTCGCATCACACTCGATCAGATGCAGAAAATATTGTCTGGATCTGAAGTAAATCTAGATTGGTCTCGATTAGTTCACGGTGATCAGAAGTTTGAAATCAACCGGCCGATAAAAGCTGGAGATTCACTTACATGTTCTTCAACTATTGAAAGCTATCGAGTCGCCGCAGGAAATGAAATCGTTACGGTACGTGGAGATCTATTTAGTGGTAGCGAACTCGTTGTTTCGACATGGTCAACTTTAGTGGTGCGCGCATGATTGAAGTCGGCACAGTATTGCCAGAGAGAGTCTTCGAAATAGACCGCGAATTACTCGTTGCGTATGCCAACGCATCAGGTGATCACAATCCGATTCATCAAAATGAAGAGTTTGCACAATCCGTTGGATTACCTAATGTCATTGCCCATGGAATGCTGACAATGGCACTTGTTGGGAAGTATGTAACTGATTGGGCTGGTGGCTCAGCCTCTGTCAAAGAATTTGGCGCTCGCTTCGTAAAGCCTGTCATTGTTCCTGCTGGAGAAAAAGTCGATCTAACAGTGAGTGCAACTGTTGCTGAAATAAAGGGAGATCGAATCTCGCTGACTATTTCTGCAACATCTGCCGGTGTAAAAGTTCTTGGAATGGCTAAAGCGGTAGTTCTTAAATGAATGTTCCAGATTCAATTCGTCAATTAGCTCAAGAGCGTTTAGATGCACGCGCAGCTCGAGACTTTGCAAAGGCCGACACGCTGCGCCAAGAGATATTGCAAGCAGGGTATGAAGTACTCGATGTTGCTGATGGTTTTGATTTTCGAATCAAAGCTCCGTATATAACGTATCCATTTCCACGCGATATTCGCCCAATTGATACTAGTGATGGCATAAGCGTTGCGATGATTATTGATGGTTTTACCGATGATGCAGTTGAAACTGTAAAAAGCATTAAGGCACATACAACATGCGGAATTGTACTTTTATGTATTGGTGATGCAGGCAAATTAGTAGATGAGATGGATGAGCACACGTATCTCATCGCACTCAATGCTGGTGCTAGTTGGGGCGAAGCAGCAAACGCACTTCTCAATAAAATAAATAGCAAATATGTAATTCTTATGGATCCATCGACTCGATTCACTGGTGATGCAATTGCACCTGTAATTACTGAATTAGAAAAAGGCGAATATGCCGCAGTTGGTTGGCGCGGGGGCCTTATAAATATTGATGATGAATGGCGCAGCGTTGATGACAAAGGTGATGGCGAAGTCGATGTTCTCTTTAGTTATTTCATGGGACTCAATCGTGCATATGTTCTTGAGGCTGGTGGGTTTAATGCGCGAGCTATTTATTATCGCAATGCCGATATCGAATTTAGTTTGAAATTGCGTCATGCAGGTGGTCGCTTATTGCAGATGGCACTTCCATTAGAACAAGGTCGCCATCATGGTTATCACGATGCCGACCCTGAATATCGAGAGGTTCAGTCAAAGAAGAATTACGACCGTATCCTCGAACGCTTCAGAGGTAAAAGCGCAATTTTGTCTCCACGTCGGTAACCTTTATTCATGGCCGATCTCTCCGACTACACCAGCTTGCGCGTTGGTGGACCTGCAAAGAAATTTGTAGAAGTCTCTAGCGAGGCCGAAATCATTGCTGCAATTGAAGCAGCGGGGGATTCACCTATTTTGATTATGGGTGGTGGAACAAACATTTTGGTCAGCGATAACGGTTTTGAAGGAACTGTTATTCATATTTCAAATAATTCACTCAAGAGTGAAGTTGATGCATGTAGCGGTGCAACGCTAACTATTGGTGCTGGTGAGAACTGGGATCAATTTGTCGCAATGACTATAGAGCGCGGCTTTGCTGGACTTGAAAGTTTAAGTGGAATTCCAGGAACTATTGGTGCTTCACCGATTCAAAATATTGGTGCATATGGCCATGAAGTTGCTGAATACATTACGCGCGTGCGCACCTACGATCGCGTTGCTAAAGGATTGAAAACTTTTACAAATTCGCAATGTGAATTCTCATATCGCAACTCTCATTTCAAAGAACACCCAGGCCGTTACGTAGTGCTTGATGTTCAATTTCAATTACGTATTGGCGAAATGACAACACCGATCATGTATGCAGAACTTGCAGCAAAACTTGGTATTGCAGTGGGAGATAAAGCATCTGTTGTTGCAACTCGCGCTGCAGTTTTAGACCTACGGGCCAAAAAAGGAATGTTGCTCTCTAAAACAGACCATGATTCATGGTCTGCGGGTTCATTTTTTACTAACCCAATTATTACGAAGGAGATTGCTGATGAACTTCCTGCTGATGCACCTCGTTGGCCAACCGGCGATGGCAAAGTAAAAACATCTGCTGCCTGGTTGATTGAACATTCAGGAATTCATAAAGGTGATGAAATTGGTGGAGCGCGTATTTCTACGAAGCACGTACTGGCGTTGACTAATTCTGGAAGTGCGACAGCCTCAGATATTGCAGCACTTGCAAAACGGGCACGCGATCACGTGCAGGAAAAGTTTGGAATTACTCTTGTTGCAGAAGTAAATCTGATTGGTCTCGAGATTTAGCCTTCAGTGAGAAGTGCTTTGATACGCCCGATTCCTTCAACAATATCTGCATCACTTGTTGCATAAGAGAATCGCAAATAACCAGAGGGCCCAAATGCTTCACCGGGAACTGCTGCAACTTCAACTTCTTCCAAAATCAGTGTTGCAAGTTCTGCCGAAGTCTTTGGAGTCTTCCCACGAATTGTTTTACCAAGTACACCTTTAACTGAAGGATATACATAAAAAGCACCAGTAGGGGTTGGGCATTCAAATCCAGGAATCTCATTGAGTAATCCAACAATGAGTTTGCGACGACGGTTGAATGCCTCTCCCATCGCATGAACTGCAGAGAGATCACCGGTGAGTGCTGCAATTGCAGCGCGCTGTGCAACGTTATTCACATTTGATGAAAGGTGTGATTGCAGATTTGTTGCAGCCTTGATGACATCTTTTGGCCCAATCATCCAGCCCACACGCCAGCCAGTCATTGCATATGTCTTAGCAACGCCGTTGATGATGATGCAGGTATCGGCAAGTTCTGGAACTAACACAGGCATGGATGGGGCAGTAGCGCCGTCATAGAGCAAGTGCTCATAAATTTCGTCAGAAATTACCCAAATATTATTTTTTACTGCCCATTCCCCAATGGCTTTAACTTGTGCTGGAGAATAAACAGAACCTGTTGGGTTAGATGGTGAACAAAAAAGCAGCGCTTTGGTCTTTGGTGTGCGCGCGGCTTCAAGTTGTTCAACAGTTACTAAATAATTTTGCGATTCATCTGCAAAAACTTCAACAGATTTTCCGCCGGCAAGTTGTACACACTCGGGATATGTCGTCCAATATGGTGATGGAAGAAGTACTTCATCTCCTGGATCAATAATTGTGGCAAATGCTTGATAAACAGCTTGCTTTCCACCATTTGTTACAAGGATTTGATCTGCTGTAATTTCATAATTTGAATCGCGTTTTGTTTTTGCAACGATTGCCTCGCGCATTTCAGGTAAACCGGCCGCTGGTGTGTATCGATGATTTGCAACAACCTTGGTTGCAGCAGCAGCGGCGTCAACAATGTAATCAGGTGTTGGAAAATCTGGCTCGCCTGCACCGAATCCAATGACGGGACGGCCTGCGGCTTTGAGCGCTTTCGCTTTTGCATCAACGGCTAATGTGGCTGACTCTGCGATTGCTGAAATACGTGCGGAAACTCTGCTCATAGGTGAAGTCTGCCCTATGCGCCGGCAAATTTGAGCGCGAGTTTTACCTTCCCCCCATTCACCCTCTACACTTCGACGCTCACGAGGATTTGATTATTCCTATGGTTTTGTCCTGCCCTCGTGTTTAGGGCAGTAGCTCAATTGGCTAGAGTTGCCGTCTCCAAAGCGGCCGGTTGGGGGTTCGAGTCCCTCCTGCCCTGCAAGAAGCTTTACTCACGAAGAAGATGTAGCGAAAGGATTGACGATGACAGAGTCAACAGAGCAAGTTGCCGAGAAGCTCGGTCTATTTGCGCGCGTCGGTCTTTTTTATCGTCAAGTTTTAAATGAACTTCGCAAAGTTGTATGGCCAACTCGTAATCAGTTGACCACATATACCTCCGTTGTTTTGGTCTTCGTTACTTTCATCATCGCTGTTGTCTCATTGCTCGATCTTGTACTCACAAAGATCGTTTTCTGGGTCTTTGGATAAGAAGGGACAATCATGAGCGACGAACTATCAATGGATGCGCCAAAGCCAGATGCTTTTGAAGCCCAGCTTGCTGCCAATGCCACAGAAGTTGCAACAGAGGCTGTAGTCGAAGAAGTTATCGAAGAGGTTTCGGTAGTTTCTACTGACGATCTAGCGCTAGCTTCCGATGAAGATGGCGATATCGAATCAGAAGAGAATGATCCCAATGCAGAATTTCGTCGCACACTGCGTACAGCACTTGGCGATTGGTATGTAGTCCACTCATATGCGGGATACGAGAAGAAAGTAAAGGGCAACCTTCACAACCGTATCGCTTCATTGAATATGGAAGATTTTATTTATCAGATTGAAGTTCCTGAAGAAGAAGTAATGGAGATTAAGAACGGTGTTCGCAAGCAAGTAAAGCGCAACATCTATCCAGGCTATGTTCTTGTTCGCATGGATCTCACTGACGAATCATGGTCTGCAGTTCGTAACACTCCGGGTGTAACGGGCTTCGTAGGCAACGCACACCACCCAAGTCCACTTAGCATGGATGAAGTAGAAAAGATTTTGGCTCCACGTCCTGTCAAGAAATCAGATAAGCCCGATATTCGCGTTGTTGATTTCACAGTTGGTGAATCAGTAACAGTAATGGATGGCCCTTTCGCAACGCTTCCAGCATCGATTTCAGAGATCATGCCAGAGCAAGCAAAGCTCAAGGTTCTCGTTTCAATCTTCGGACGCGAAACACCAGTTGAACTTTCATTCGCACAAGTACAAAAGATCTAACTCAGAGATTTATAAACAGGAATAGAAAAGGAATAGAAAAATGGCACCAAAGAAGAAGGCAACCGGATTCATCAAGTTGCAGATCCAAGCTGGAGCAGCAACGCCTGCACCACCAGTAGGTCCTGCGCTCGGTCAACATGGTGTCAACATCATGGAATTCGTCAAGGCATACAACGCTGCGACTGAATCACAAAAGGGCCAGATCATTCCTGTAGAGATCACTGTCTATGAAGATCGCTCATTTACTTTCATCACTAAGACACCTCCTGCATCACGTTTGATCTTGAAGGCTGCTGGCGTTGAAAAGGGTTCAGCAGTTCCTCACAAGACAAAGGTTGCCAACATCACGATGGCACAGGTCCAAGAGATTGCAAAGACAAAGATGGCAGACCTCAATGCAAATGACATTGATGCAGCTAGCTTGATCATTGCAGGCACTGCTCGCTCAATGGGAATCACGGTTTCCAACTAAATAAAATTCTTTTTCTCACCCCGAGAAAAAGATGTGGGAGAACCGCGCTGGTTCGCTAACCACAACCCTTACAAGAAAAGGAACGAAATGAAGCGCTCAAAGAAATATGTTGCTGCGGCAGCTAAGGTTGAAAAAGACCACCTATACACACCACTGCAAGCAGTAACACTTGCAAAGGAAACAACAACAACTAAGTACGACTCAACTGTTGAAGTTGCGTTGTTACTCGGCGTAGATCCAAAGAAAGCTGATCAAGCAATTCGCTCAACAGTTAACTTGCCACATGGCACAGGAAAGACTGCACGCGTTTTGGTATTTGCAAATGGCGAGCGCGCTGAAGAAGCACGCGCAGCTGGTGCAGATATTGTCGGCGGAGATGAACTCATTGATGAAGTTTCAAAGGGACGTCTTGATTACGATGCGGTTGTTTCAACACCAGATTTGATGGGAAAAGTTGGTCGTCTCGGTAAAGTTCTAGGACCACGCGGCTTGATGCCAAACCCAAAGACAGGCACAGTGACAACAGATGTTGCTAAGGCCGTCAATGACATCAAGGGTGGAAAAATTGAATTTCGCGTTGATAAGAATTCAAACCTTCACTTCATCATCGGTAAGGCATCTTTTACTGCAGATCAACTCGCAGAAAACTATGCAGCTGCACTCGATGAAATTCACCGTGCGAAGCCAAACTCTTCAAAGGGTCGCTACATTCAAAAAGCTGTAGTCTCAACAACGATGGGGCCTGGAATCATGGTTGATCCAAACCTCATTCGTGAGCCATCCGCTAACTAAAACTTAAATAAAGACCCCTCTTCGGGTGGAGCGCAGGACTTTAACGAGCAAGTCCTAGCCCGCCAGAAGAGGGGTTTTTTATACCGATTTGGAGATTTCAAGCCTCCACCCTTAGCCTTACGCCATAACCAAAGACCGCAGGTCTGAATCAATCGCCAGGTTGATTCGATAAATGAGGAAATCTCAGCCCGCGTAGGTGTTCACGTAAATCCGTGCGCGTCTACGCGTTACGGATTTTTTTATTTCCTAAAAGTCGCTAAGTAA
>CANFXM010000040.1 GCA_947451045.1 Actinomycetota bacterium
ACATTGAATAACAAAGCTGCAATCTCTTCCTTTATGCCATCCATCATTGCGGCAAATAGATCAAAACCTTCTCGTTGGTATTCAACGAGCGGATCTCTTTGTGCCATGGCACGAAGTCCAATACCTTCTTGTAAATAATCCATCTCGTAGAGATGTTCACGCCATTTGCGATCTAGAACAGAAAGAAGAACTTTTCTTTCAAGTTCGCGCATGACTTCTTCGCCCAAATTACTTTCACGTTCTGCATACGCCTTGACAACATCTTCAGTTATACGAGCAGTGAGGTAATCTGCATCCAGTCCTGATCGCGAGCCAACTGATTTTTCTAATTCTTCAACTGTTATAGAGATTGGATATACGGATTGAAGAGCAGTCCATAATTTTTCTAAGTCCCAATCTTCAGCATATCCCTCAGCTGTTGCCGCATGGATATAGGCAGAAAGTGTTTCCTCAACGAATTCTGCAATCTGATCTTTGATGTCCTTGCCTTCAAGTACAAGACGGCGCTCTCCGTAAATAACTTGACGTTGGCGATTCATGACATCGTCATATTTCAAAACATTCTTACGCATTTCAAAGTTCTGCGCTTCTACTTGAGTCTGTGCTGAACGAATGGCGTTACTTACCATCTTGGATTCAATCGGTGAATCATCTGGAATTCCAGCAGCAGATAAGAAACGTTCAACCATTCCAGAATTAAAACGGCGCATAAGTTCGTCTTGAAGCGAAAGATAGAAACGTGATTCACCTGGATCGCCCTGACGACCAGAACGACCACGTAACTGGTTATCAATACGTCGAGACTCATGGCGCTCGGTTCCAAGAACATAGAGACCACCAAGCGCAACTACTTCTTCGTGACCGGTAGCGACAGCAGTCTTTTGTTTTGCAATTTCGCTCGGCCATGCTGCTTCATACTCTTCTGCATTATCAACGGGTGAAAGACCGCGGCGTTGTAATTCATAATCTGCCATGAACTCTGGGTTACCACCCAACATGATGTCGGTACCGCGACCTGCCATATTTGTAGCAACGGTTACTGCGCCAGTTACACCTGCGCGAGCAATGATGGCTGCTTCGCGTTCGTGGTGTTTTGCATTGAGAACTTCATGTGCAACTCCTGCTTTACGTAAATAACTAGATAGCTCTTCTGATTTTTCAACGCTAACCGTTCCAACTAACACAGGTTGGCCTTTGCGATGACGTTCTGCAATATCGGCAGTGAGAGCTTGAAATTTTCCTGCCTCTGTTTTATAGACGAGGTCAGCCTGATCCAAGCGAACCATTTCGCGATTGGTAGGGATAGGTATTACTCCTAGTTTATAAATTTGATGAAATTCTGATGCTTCTGTACTTGCTGTTCCAGTCATACCCGAAATTTTTTCATACAGGCGGAAGTAATTTTGCAAAGTAATAGTTGCAAGAGTCTGGTTTTCATCTTTGATTTCAATACGTTCTTTAGCCTCAAGAGCTTGGTGTAAACCTTCGCTATAACGACGCCCTGAAAGCATGCGGCCAGTGTGCTCATCAACAATTAGTAGCTCACCATTCATAACTACATAATCTTTATCGCGCTTGAATAGCTCTTTTGCGCGGATCGCATTATTGAGATAACCAATCATCGGGGTATTAGCTGCCTCATAAAGATTCGTAATCTTTAGCATTTCTTCTACGCGTGTGACACCTTCTTCAAGAACTGAACTACTTTTCTTCTTTTCATCAACTTCATAGTGAACGTCGCGTTGTAATTTAGCTACTAGGTTTGCAAATTCAACATACCATTTTGTAGCCTTATCAGCCGGCCCACTAATGATAAGCGGAGTGCGCGCTTCATCAATAAGAATTGAGTCGACTTCATCTACCACTGCAAAGAAATGTTCGCGCTGTACGCAATCTTCAAGAGACCATGCCATGTTGTCACGAAGATAGTCGAAACCAAATTCATTATTCGTTCCATATGTAATGTCAGCTAAATATGCTTCACGGCGTTCAGCGGGAGACATACTCGCAAGAATTACTCCAACTTTGAGACCGAGGAATCGATGGATACGTCCCATCCACTCACTATCGCGCTCTGCTAAATAATCATTTGTAGTGACAACATGCACGCCTTTTCCAGCAATTGCATTCAAGTAAGAGGGCAAAGTTGCGACAAGTGTCTTACCTTCACCGGTACGCATTTCCGCGATATTTCCACGGTGCATTGCAGCGCCACCCATAAGCTGAACATCGTAATGACGCTGGCCGAGTGTGCGCTTTGCGGCTTCACGTACTACTGCAAATCCTTCAGGTAATAAATCATCGAGTGACTCACCTTGGGCAAAACGAGATTTGAAAATAGCTGTTTGATTTCGAAGTTCATCATCGGATAGAGCTGAAATTCGAGATTCATGTCCATTAACTAAGGTGACGAGTTTTGCGAGATCTCGAAGTTGACGACCTTCGCCTGCACGCAAAATCCGATCAAAAAAAGCTGGCATTTACCTCACCTTTACTGGCCAATTACGAATCAACCCTCCTATCGTAGGGGTTGAGCCACGCAGGCGGTAATTGCAGCCGAAACCCTTAGCCCGCTAGCCAGAAGTGCCCGCCGAGCCTCACGTAGCGTGGCACCTGTTGTAACGACATCATCTATCAAGACAATTTCACCGAAAATTCTGGGCAATTTTTCAACGCCGAAAGCACCAATTAAATTCTTAGAGCGTTCCTTTGCAGAGAGTCCACTTTGATCTCGCACTCTTCTTTCGTGAAATAAAATATCGGCATATCTGAGTTCCAATTGGCTACATAATTCTTTGATGAAATTCCTGCCTCGTTTTCTTTGCGCAATTTTTGAAGAAGGAATTGGTACAAAAGTAAGTGTTTGAATATTTCCCCGATACGCCTTCAAAATATTTCGTAGGGCTTCAATTAATAGATCTTGTGCATTCTTTTCATTATTCTCTTTCGCAGCAACGATAATTCGGGCTGCAATTGGCGAATACAGAATCGAAGAGGTTACCTCCAAATTATCTATATGTGTTTTGTAAATATGGGGGTGCCATGAAGTTCGGCAACTAGAACAAATCAAGAATCCGAGTTGCGAGCAGCCGATACAGCGTTGTGGAAAAATCAATTGTGACAATTCGTTCACCATATTCATGATGAGATATTGGTGCAGAAAAGTACTTCATTGCCAATAAAAGCAGATTCGTGTGGATACTAAATCGTTGGCTTCAACGTTATTAATCGATTTTCGATGCCAGAGCCCTCAGCTCGAGGAAGCGTTAGTACAAAATGTGCACCGTATAAAGGACGACCCCACGCTTCTAATTCTCCGTTGTGTAGGCGCGCATCTTCTAGGGCGATGGAGAGCCCAAGACCGGTGCCGCCTCGTACTCGTGCTCTTGAAGGATCGGCACGCCAGAATCGATCAAATACTCTGCTCAATAAGTGAGGCTCGATTCCAATTCCATAATCTCGAACTCCTACTGCAACATCATGTTCGGAATAAACAACGCTCAATTCAATCGGTTTACCATCTGCATGATCAATTGCGTTCGTAAGGAGATTTCTCAAAATTCTTTCAACGCGACGAATATCAGCATTGAGCATCACCTGCTCATTAGGGCCCAAGTAAATGATAGAAGTTGAATGTTCTTTAGCAACAAGTGCTAAGTCTTCAATACATTTATTTGCCAATACGACGATATCAAAATCAACACCTTCAAGAACTGCTACTTCTGCATCGAATCTGCTGACTTCAAGCAAGTCTTCGAGGAGGCGTTCAAATCGGTCTAATTGGGCAACCAAAAGCTCTGCTGAACGAGAAATATTGGGGTCAAAATTTTCTCTGGCTCCAAAAATAATTTCTGATGCCATACGCAGTGTTGTCAGTGGAGTTCTCAGTTCATGAGACACATCTGAAACAAACCTCTGCTGAACTCGCGATAAGTTTTCTAGTCTCGTAATTTGTTTTTGGAGTGACTCTGCCATCTCATTGAATGCATTACCTAGCGTTGCAATTTCATCTTGTGAATGAACATCCATGCGTTGATGAAAATCTCCACTAGTAAATTCTGTTGCTATTCGTGCAGCTTCACGGACTGGTCGCACTACTTGACGTACAACAAGCCACGTTATAAGAGCAATAAGTAAGAGCAATGCAAATCCAGTCAACAACAGAGAACTTCGAATAAGAGCTAGAGTTGCGTCCTCGTTTGCGAGTGAAATGAATAGATACATTTCATATTGTCCGGCATTAGGAACTTTTACCTTATCTCCAAGTATGATGATATTTGAAGACTGGTTTCCTGGATATGAGAATTTGCTGTAGGACCACTGAAGATCAGAGGATTTTCTTACTCGTATTTTCAAACTTTCGGGAACACTGCTTTGTGTTAAGAAATTTGAATGCGTTTCGTAATTAAGTTTATATGACGTCTGGCTAGGAGTTTTCAAGAATGCTATTAGACGTGTATTTTCAGTGGAACCAATTGTCGTAGCAGAAGTGATGACATCACCAATAAGTTGTCTGATTACAGTTTCTTTTTCACTTTGAGCAATTGCCAAACGATATTGCAGATTAAAAAATGTTGAGCGCGCTTCAATAATTGCTGAATCTAAATTTACTTGTTTTACGCCTTTTGATAACTGATTATTGAGTGCGGAACCGGTGAGCCAAACGACAGTGAGTGAGAGCAATACTGTTGAGAGAATAACGCGAACAGCCAAAGAGTGACGTAAGCGAATACTCTGTTTTAGCATTTTAGGAATTTACCAATGCTCCAGCTTTGTATCCAACACCTCTTACTGTGACTACGATTTCTGGATTTTCAGGATCATGTTCGATTTTTGAACGCAACCTCTGCACGTGAACATTTACTAACCGTGTATCTGTTGAATGACGATATCCCCACACCTCACTGAGAAGGGCATCGCGTGTGAATACTCGACCTGGCTCTCGTGCAAGGGCAACGAGTAAATCAAATTCCAACCGAGTAAGTGAAATAACTTTATTTCCGCGCAAAACGTGATGCGCTTGTACATCAATTGAAAGATCACTAATTGCTAATAGTCCTGAGATATCAGTGTTCGTTCTGCGAAGTCGTGTTTTTATTCGAGCAATAAGTTCTGAAGGGTGCTTGAATGGTTTGACCATATAATCATCAGCACCTGCTTCAAGTCCAAGTACAACATCATGAGCATCGCCTTTTGCGGTGAGCATGATGATTGGAACCATTGATTCTGCGCGAATCAGTCTGCAGACTTCAATTCCATCAACACCTGGGAGCATTACATCGAGCAAGACTAAATCAGGCGGATTATTTCGAAACACTTCCAGTGCTTCATCGCCACGACTTACAAGATCAACATCTATTCCAGCACCGTTGAGAACGATACTAAGCATTTCAGCAAGGTCCTGATCATCATCGACGACCATAACCAGAGTCATTTTTAGCTACCGTGTTCCCACGAGTTCAAGTAAAGATCTTGAGCTGGTGTAAGGACATCGATATGTCCACCCATGCTAGTGAGCTTGAGTCGAGCAACTTCCTTATCGATGTGCGTAGGAACTTGGTGTAGGCCGGGCTTGAGATTCTTTGACTCTTTCACAAGATATTCAGCGGTTAGCGCTTGATCAGAGAATGACATATCCATAACAGATGCAGGGTGACCCTCAGCAGCTCCTAGATTTACCAGACGTCCTTCTGCAAGAAGTAATAAACGACGACCATCTGCTAAAACATATTCATCGGTCTGGTGACGCATCTTGGGATTCTTGCTCTTCGCATTCTTTTCAAGCCATGCAACATCGATTTCAATATCAAAGTGGCCCGAGTTAGCCATAATTGCACCGTCTTTCATGACTGCAAAATGCTCATCACGAAGTACATCGCGGTTACCTGTTACGGTAATAAAAACGTCGCCTACTTTTGCTGCATCAATCATTGGCATCACGCGGAAACCTTGCATCATTGCATCTAATGCTTTGGTCGGGTCAATCTCCGTAACGACAACATCTGCGCCCATGCCTTTGGCGCGTTCTGCAACGCCTTTACCGCAATATCCAAAACCGGCAACGACAACAATGCGACCGGCAAGTAAGAAGTTGGTTGAGCGAAAAACAGCATCAAGTGTTGACTGGCCAGTTCCATAACGGTTATCAAACATATGCTTTGTGTCAGTGTCATTGACAGCAATCATTGGGAAGCGAAGTGCTCCTTCTTTTGCCATTTGGCTAAGACGAATTACACCTGTCGTGGTTTCTTCACAACCACCAGTGATGTTAGGAATGAGTTCTTGTCGTGTTGTATGAAGTGTGTTTACTAAATCGCAACCATCGTCAAAAACTTGATGTGGTTCGATATCAAGTGCTGCATTCAGATGCGCGTAATATCCATCGCGATCAACTGCATTACGAGCAAAAACACTAATTCCATATTCATATACAAGTGCTGCTGCTGTGTCATCTTGAGTCGAGAGAGGATTCGAAGCGCACAATGCAATCTCTGCACCACCTGCTTTGAGAACACGCATTAAGTTAGCTGTCTCGGTAGTTACGTGCATACAAGCAGCAATACGAATTCCTGCGAATGGTTGTGACTTTTCGAAGCGTTCACGGATTTGCGCGAGTACAGGCATATTACGTTCTGCCCATTCAATACGCTTACGACCTTGCTCTGCAAGGGATGCGTCTGCAATTTCGTGACGTGGAATAGTTGCTGTTACAGGTACATTCACAATCGTTCTCCTCTGGCTCAGGCAGATAGATTACCGTCACACATAGTAAAGAGCCTCTTTTCGGCTCCTACTTGCCCTTGATTGCTCTGAGAACCTCGTCACGCACCTTCTCCATACGTGCCTGTGTTGAAGCTTCAACATTGAGGCGCAAAAGTGGCTCTGTATTGGAGGATCGAAGATTGAACCACCATGTGTCGCCATTGACCGTTAGCCCATCGAGATGGTCTAACTCAACGCCTGGTTGAGATATGTACTTATCTTCAATCTTTTTCATTTCAGAAGGGGCATCAGATACTGTTGAATTTATTTCTCCACTTGCATAATAACGTTGGTAGGGCTTGAGTAATTTAGAAATAGAATTTTTAGAAGATCCAAGTGCCGCGATTGCATGCAATGCGGCGAGAGCACCTGAATCTGCTCTCCAAAAATCCTTGAAATAAAAATGGCCTGAATGCTCTCCCCCAAAAATGGCCCCACTATCTGCCATCATCTTTTTGATATATGAATGACCGACTCTACTTCTGAGTCCCTTTCCGCCATTTTCTTGAATTACTTCAAGAACCGTGCGAGAAGAAATGAGATTATAAATAATTGTCGCTCCTGGTACACGCACTAATTCTCGCGCTGCTATAAGTGAGGTGAGATCTGATGGATTTACCGTTTCACCATTTTCATCAACTAAGAAACATCGATCTGCATCACCATCGAAGGCAAGGCCCAAATCCGCCTTATGCTTTTTCACGGCTTTTTGTAAGTCTTTCAAATTCTTTGCATCAATCGGATTCGCTTCGTGATTTGGAAATGATCCATCTAATTCAAAATACAGTGGGATGAGATCAACATTGAGGCCTTCAAATATTGCTGGTGCGGTATATCCAGCCATGCCATTTCCAGCATCCACTACTATTTTCAAAGAACGCATCTCAGACAAATCAACTAAAGAGCGTAGATAATCAACGTATTCACTCAGCATCTCTCTATTTTTTTCAATTCCCATAGAACGAATTTGCATTGGAGAGCCATGGCGAACAAAATTTTCAATCGTTAAGAGCCCTGACTCTTTACCTATAGGGCGCGCACCGCTAAGACAGAGTTTTATTCCATTGTATTCAGCAGGATTATGGCTTGCTGTAAACATGGCCCCTGGCAGATTTAATTTACCTGAAGCAAAATACAACATATCGGTGGAAGCCAAACCGATTCTCGTTACATCCATCCCTTGTGATGTCACGCCTGCCGAAAAGGCATCTGCTAGAACTGGTGAAGAGGGTCTCATATCTTCGCCAATGACAACAGTTGCAGGTTCGCGTTCAAGCTGTAAGAAACGAGCGAAAGCAACTCCAGTGCTAAAGGTGAAGTCAGGTGTTATTTCGTTATCAACCAAACCACGAATGTCGTACGCTTTGAAAATCGCTGGTACTTGATTGGAATTCATAATCAGTAATGGTAACCGAAAATAGAGTTAGTGAAATTAGTTTGTAGGTACAGCGCGAAGATGACCTCGTCGACCAATCGCGTTCTGCGCCAATGCGCTCTCATCGCGTTGCTGTAATGGAGCGTTAGCGCCTGCGGCTTCCCGAACTGCATCCGCGATAACCATGAGGTCATCATCAGAAGGGCCAACTTGATTTTCAATTATTTCTTGACGAATTACGTTCCAACCTTGCGGGACAGTTAAACGATGCCCATGCGTGACACATAGGTCATAAGAATGAGGCTCTGAAAAAGTTGCTAGCGGGCCAAGCACTGCTGTTGATTCAGAATAGATGTAGGTCAAAGTCATAGTTGCGATAGAGCGACAACTCACTCGAGAACAACTTCTGCCTAACTTAGCCTGCGAACTCATAGATGAAACTTTAGTGGTGACAAGAGTCTTTTTCTTGGATTCCTAGGGATTCAAAACGCGAATATTTGAAACCGGGATCGATGCTTTTGACAGGGTACTTCCGGCTACCAATGGAAAATAGCCATAACCGTTGACCGAACTAACTAAGGCACCGCCACTTACGTGATCGCCTGGTTGCGTTATGGTAATTACCGAGGCATTGTCAGGCACTTTCCATAATACGAAATCAGTAGCAGTAATACGGGAAGTAGTGCGCTTTCCGTTTGATAATTTCACATCCAAAGATATATCTATCGACTCCCCAGCAAAGGCGAGCACTGGTGATAGTCCAGAAATAGCAATTGACATTGGAGTCAGTGCACCTGCTGGCGTGCTCCAAACAAAATCATTGTGACCCGACGATTTTACTTTTGAATATACCGAAGCTAAAAATGGAACATCCGATGTGATGCTGAGCGCAAAAGCATTGGAGGTAATATTTGAATCAAGAGTTATTTCAGAAACAGAGCCGTGTTTTACGGCTAAATCATTTATACCTACTGGGGTGTAACGGCCATCTGCAGATATGACTTCGGCATTGATATGCCCGTCAACATCTCCGGGCACCAGAATACGCAATTGATGCCCACTACCTTTCTGGGTTACATTCCCTTTGGAATCCTTGGAAATTTGATTAGGGATTGCAGGAATCATTAAGTGCGTCGATGGATTACTAATGGAATTTACTAAATCGCCACCTAAACTATTTAATCCTTTGCCTCGTTCATCGACAACAAATGAATTTACTCTGCCTGCTTGCGTTGAAACGTGGAGCACGATCGTTTTTTGGCCTGGAGCAAGCGCATCTAAGCCCTGCGTGGAATAACTTTTAGCCGGAATTGTTAGAACCTTTGCTGCCTGAACTCCTGACTCACTCCAGACATTGACATTTACAATGGCTTCACTCAAGCCACTATTGACTACAAGTAATTTCCCGCGACTTGTTATGTCAGCAGTTCCTCCTGTGAACCATTGTGATGATATTGGACCTGAACAAATAGTTCCTCCTGCCCAATTTCCAGCTCGACTTTGCCATACAACTGGAGTTATTCCAGCTGCATCAATGAGAATTGAATCCTTAGTGATTGAAAAACGTGAATTACCTATTGGGCTCATTGTTATTTTTTTATTCGAGATATATCTAAAGGGAGTATTTTTCTTGGCAAGTGATACTTGCGATGAAAGGCCAGAAAGAGTCGGTGGGCAAAGAACATCAGGAAAACTATTTATAAATCCAGTCGTAGATACCGATGAATTCAAAAAATTACTCATGACCAAAACGAGTGCACTGAGTATTGAAATAATGATCGGTCGCCAAAATTTCATGCTAGGACCTCTTCTGAAATTTCAACTTTGCGGCGTCCGCCCGGAAGTGCAATAACTAATAAGGTAAGCAAGGCGATAAATTCCAATGAAAGCCAACCGCGCCGCGAAGTACCGTCATGTATGAGTGAGAATTCTCCACCATGTAAAAATGTAAAAGTTGGTAGTCCATCGGCATTTTTTGTTCGAACTAAATACTTACCATCCTGGAGAATCCTCCAAGAGCGACTAAAGTTTTCTGCTAACGTCAAAGTTCCTGCACTAGGTGCGCTAACGCGTGCACCTATGTCGCCACTTTCTAAAATAGTTTTCTTGCCTGCAGTATCAACAAATGAGAGTCGAGCAGGTGAACCAGATATCTTCCAGATTATGCCGGCTGGAGTCGCTGAAGTTCTGGTGAATCCACCTAATCCATCAATTGCGCGAACCACATCTTCTTTGAAAGGAGCCTTGACAAATAAATACCGAATCCCAAAACGCGAGAAAACATCGCTCGCTGAAATCCCAGACCCATCGATGAGTTCTCTTACCGCGACATCGAGTGCAGGGTTTTGAGGTGGAGCGACATCAGGTTGACCGAGTAAAAGATCACCGTGGGTTGAAATTGCATACTGTAATTCGTTAATTCCATTATTTCTCATCTGGCGCAAAACGAGAGTCTTTGTATTTTTCTGTATTCCAAGAAATTCTGGGACTACCGTCACAGATTGTGCATTCACTTGAGAATTTGAACTTTCCAGAAATGTCCACGAAATCGCAGCAATGGAATAGAAAATGGTAGCGATAATAAGTAATGCCGCTAAGTAATGTCGGTGGTGCACATGAGAATTTCTAAGAACTTCACGTAATTTATCCAAAATTATGACTGCCGCTACACACGATGCAAGAGTTGATACAGCAAGAAATGAACCAGTCCATACTTTAGTTGCAGCAGAATTTCCATGGTTAGTAAATGAAAAAATCGAAAGCATGGTTGCAACGAGGAGAAAGGCTATGCCTGCCTCAGCGACATAACGTGCTTTGCTCGAAGAAAATAGTGAACTAAGAAGCATCAATAAAATCGGACTTACGAGCCACCATGGAAGTGATCCAGGCCCACCGGGGTTTCCCGTGATGACCAGATTTGGATAACCGACAGGTATGGATAAGCCAGGTTCAGCAAAAAAGCGAGCTGGGTGCAAAAGGGCCTCAAATGAATATGGGAGCGTTACCAAAAATGGTGATAAAACTAATGCAATCATTTTTTTTGTCTGCTGAGTAAAAAGGATCTTATTTTTTCTAAAGTCGCCGGCAGTTATCGCAATTGCAATCACCAAGAAAATAAGGAAGTAAGTGAGAGAAAAAGAATAAAGAAGTGAAATAAGCAATCCCACAGACCATATTCTGCGCCAAGTATATTCTGCAAGAGTTTTCCAATTTATGAGTAATCTCGCAAGAAGTGGCAAGATAATCATTGAAGCGATTCCACCTAATCGACCAGAATTTATTGATGCAACTGACATCGGAGAAATTGCATACAGAAAGCCACAAGCAATTGCTAGCCATTTATTTAATGAAAATTTCAAAAAGAGAAAATAACTTGAAATCATCATGAGTAATGGAGCGAAGTAGAAGAAAATCGTGATGAAAAGCGCTGTCTTTCCGAAGAAGAGCCCCGAAAGGAGAGCGATAATTGCAATCCAGGGCGGTGAAGCTATGGTGCTTCCCATTCCGACTTGATGCCAAGACTCAACATATGTTCGCCATAAATCCATAGCGCTGAGATTCGTCGAAGGAAGTGCTCCACCCGCTAATGTCCCAAAGCGGTTTCTAGACCATATAAATGAAAAAAGAAGAATTGAAACCGTTGAAACGAATTGGGACTTCTTCAATATCATCGTCCAGCTTGTACTCGCATGTGGAACAAGCAGATCCTCATCTTCATTTATCTCAATAGATGCTTGAGTGGTCTCTTCTTTTAGCGGCAATAATCTTTCTCGCATTTTTTCAAAAATATTACTGATTGAAAGTCTTAGTTG
>CANFXM010000041.1 GCA_947451045.1 Actinomycetota bacterium
AGATTGCGCCAACACTTGTGCACTGCGCTAGAGATGTAGCGATTCCCACTATGGACTTGGCGATGCCGTCACGCCCTACTGATCTTTCGCCTATTTATAAGTTTCAAGAGCAATATGGCTTAGGAGCATCTGTCGATAAAATGATTAGCGCTCTTGGCTGGTAATGATTCTTTTCTCTTTTTTTACGGGATGGTTGCTATCGGCAAGCTTTGCGCCCATCAATCGTTGGTATCTGGCGCCATTAGCAATTGCGCTGTGGATGTGGCTTACCTACAAGAGTAAGCACTCGGTTCGCGACATATTTATAGTTGCATTTACTTTCAACGCGTTTCTTTTGCACTGGTCTTCAACATATGTTGGAAGTATTCCTTGGCTTATCTTGTGCTTAGGAGAGTCACTACTATATTTACCGCTGGCTTTAGCAAGGCGAGAGCGCATCTACCTTTTTCCATTTATCTTTTTATTACTAGAACAAATTCGATCCCAATTCCCCTTTGGTGGCTTTGGGTGGGCGCGTCTGGCCTTCTCACAAGCCGATGCGCCATATAGATCTGTAGCCCAGACTGGGGGAGTATCGCTTCTGACCAGCTTTGTATTACTTATTGGTTACTCCCTTGTGAGATTCAAGCAAAATCTTTTGCCTGTAATTCTCATTATTGCAATTTTAGTTGTTGGTTTCTTTGCACCTACTTTGATTGACAGAGGTAGATTTGATTCTCTTGTAGTGCAGGGCAATGTTCCTCACTTAGGTTTAGATTTCAATTCTCAAGCAAAAGCTGTGTTTTTATTGCATGTGAAGGAAACACAAAAGGCGATTACGCAATCAAAAAACTACAAAGTCATACTTTGGCCAGAAAATAGTGTAGATGTTGATCCTTATCTCAATAAAGATGTCTCAAATCAACTCAAATCTCTCTATCTACAATCAGGCAGGCCTCTAATTATTGGCGCGGTACTCAGTCATGATTCACATATTAGGAACGCATCAATTCTCTGGCGCAACAGTGCAACAAGTACCTACATAAAACAACATCTGACTCCATTTGGTGAATACATTCCTCTGCGATCAATTGCACAACATTTTTCCTCGTATACCAATCAAGTAAGTGACTTCAGCGCTGGAAATACAATGGTGATTCACCATATCGACAATGTCGGTATTGGACCCATTATTTGTTTCGAACTCATCGATGACGCCTATATAAATAGAGTGTCGAGGAACTCCGAGTTGCTCCTGGTGCAAACCAATAATGCAACCTTTGGAGCGAGTGCTCAAAGCCTTCAACAATTATCGATTTCTCGCATACGAGCGATTGAAAACCATAGGGATCTGATCAGCGTTTCGACGACTGGCGTATCAGCAGTAATTGGAGCCGATGGAAGAATCATTCAAAAAACTCAGATCGCTCGCGCCGATTATCTATTTGCATCTTCACATTTATATTCAGGACAAACATGGGCAAATAAGCTGGGAATCTGGGCGTTCTACATGTGCTTGGCGGGGTGGTTACTCGTGGCATGGATGGAACGTCGGAGGAACTTTTCAGCTTATCGATAACGCCGATAAGTTACATTATGTAAAGTAATCTAGAGTCCACACTTCCCTTGTACCCCTAAAGGTCGTTTAGGAACTGTAAGCCTCAATCGGTGCGCATGAACATACTAAATTACGATCGCCAAAGGCGCCATCAATTCGTGCCACAGGTGGCCAATATTTTCCTCTGGCACCAATCAAATCACCTGGAATAAGGCCCGTAAGCGTGGCTGGGAAGGCCCCCTCCTCACGCGAATACGAGCGCTCCCAGCTAGTGGCTGCAATAGCTCCTATCGTGTGTGGGGCGTTGCGAAGCGCTGATCCATCGATAGTTTGCTTGCCATCAATGATCTCTTGTATTTCACCACGAATCGCAATCATCGCATCAATAAAGCGGTTCATTTCAAGAATATCTTCGGATTCAGTTGGTTCAATCATCAAAGTTCCAGCAACTGGAAAAGACATTGTTGGTGCATGGAAACCAAAATCCATTAAGCGTTTGGCAATGTCGTCAACACTAACACCTGAAATTTTCGTTATCTCACGTAGGTCAAGAATGCATTCATGTGCAACGAGTCCTTTATTTCCTGTATAGAGAATCGGATACGAGGATTTCAATCGCATTGCCATGTAGTTCGCGTTCAAAATTGCAACCTCTGTTGCGTGAGTGAGCCCTTCTCCCCCCATCAAACGGATGTAGGCCCAAGAAATTGGCAAGATACTTGCAGAACCAAATGGCGCAGATGAGATGGGCCCTGGACCAGTGAGAGGGCCCGCAGTTTCATCTAAAGGATGGTTAGGCAAGAAAGGTGCCAAGTGTGCCTTCGAAATTACTGGACCTACTCCGGGTCCCCCACCGCCATGAGGAATACAGAACGTCTTATGTAGATTGAGGTGTGAAACATCAGCGCCAAATTTTCCAGGTTGAGCAGTTCCGACGAGTGCATTTAAGTTTGCACCGTCTACATAAACTTGTCCGCCTGCATCATGAATCATTGCGCAGATTTCTGAAATTGCTGATTCAAAGACACCGTGAGTTGATGGATACGTAACCATCAGTGCAGCTAATGCATCAGCATTGAGCGCGATTTTCAATTTCAAATCATCAATACTTACATTTCCTTCGTCGTCACAATCTACGACAACTACGGACATCCCAGCCATTACGGCACTTGCCGCATTTGTGCCATGAGCACTCGATGGAATCAAGCAAATATTTCGTGCAAAATCGCCACGCGAATCATGGTAATTACGGATAGCCAATAGTCCTGCAAATTCACCTTGACTACCAGCATTTGGTTGCAGCGAGACTGCGTCATAACCAGTGATATCAACTAGCCACTTCGATAGTTGTTCAATAAGGCGGCGTGAACCCTGTGACTGATCAGCTGGTGCAAATGGGTGAAGTGAAGAAAACTCTGGCCACGTTACTGCTTCCATTTCAGTGGCAGCATTGAGTTTCATTGTGCAAGAACCCAATGGAATCATTGTGCGATCAAGGGCTAGGTCTCGATCAGCCAAAGTACGAAGATAACGCATCATCGAGGTTTCTGATTTATACGTATTGAAGACTGGGTGCGTTAAATAAGTCGAGGAGCGTGCAAATACCGGCGAAATTTCCTTTGCGCCCGAATCAGATAAACCTAAAATCTGAAGTACTTCATTGAACGAAGCGTCGGTTGTAGTTTCATCGAATGAAATGCGAATCTGAGTATTGGAAATACGTCCAAAATTATATTTTTTGTTAGTTGCACGTTTGTGTATCGCATCGGCATCAATAACATCAATTGTCACGGTATCGAAAATATTTTGATTACGACTCCTCGACGCGTTTTGAAGGCGCGAGGCATAATTATGAATGCGTTGGGCAATGTCGCGCAGACCATCTGGTCCATGCCACATTGCATAAAAAGCACTCATGTTTGCTAAAAGAACTTGGGCTGTACAAATATTGCTTGTGGCTTTATCACGGCGAATATGTTGTTCTCGAGTTTGCAAGGCCAAGCGAAAAGCTGGATTGCCATGCGCGTCGATACTTTGACCTACTAAACGGCCCGGTAGTGCTCTTTCTAAACCAGATCGCACTGCCATAAACCCTGCGTGAGGTCCGCCAAATCCCATTGGTACACCGAAACGTTGCGCAGAACCAATAGCGATATCTGCTCCCCACTCCCCTGGTGCTTTGATAATAGTCAGGGCTAACAGATCGGTTGCGGCAATTACAAGAGCGCCTTTGGAGTGCGCGTACGCAGTAACTTGCTCATAGTCACAGATCTCTCCAGTGGCATCTGGATATTGAACTAAGAGACCAAAAAATTCTTCATCGAAACCATCGCGCGCCACATCAGCGGCATCCACTTCAATAACTCTGATTCCAAGTGGCTTAGCCCGAGTACGTACAACTGCTTTGGTCTGCGGGTGGAGATGCTCTTCAATGAGAAATACAGCGTCGTCACTGGTCTTAGAAGTGCGTCGGGCAACCGTCATAGCTTCTGCTGCTGCAGTACCTTCATCAAGCATGGATGCATTTGAAAGAGCAAGCGCAGTCATTTCGCTGATCACCGTTTGGAAAGCGAAAATGGCTTCTAAGCGACCTTGAGAAATCTCTGGTTGATACGGCGTGTAAGCGGTGTACCAGGCCGGATTTTCTAAAACATTACGCTTGATGACTGCAGGTGTGATAGTTCCGTAATAACCTCCACCTATTAGCGAAGTAAAAACCTGATTCTCTGAAGCTATCTCGCGCAGTTCCGCGATGACTGCCACTTCACTCTTTGCAGAATCTAAAGTCTGCGAAAGTTTTTTAGCAATTTGTATATTTGTAGGGACGACATCTCTTATAAAAGTTTCAATGTCACCGTATCCGAGCAGTTGCAACATTTCTTGCTCATCCGAGCTCGTTGGCCCAATGTGGCGTTTGGAAAAGAGCTCACCGTTGTACGTCATTACCACTCCCCTGAATTACTTTAATGAGGGAAGAGTATTGTGTTTAGGCGCCTTTCGCCTTGCGACGTTGCGAGAGCTCATCGTTATCTTGGGCACCAACGGGATGAACGCTCTCTCCATTTATTTCGCCAACAAGTTTGGATAGCGAACCCTCAACCTCATGCCAAACTTTACTTACGGCGATACCAAAGACTCCTTGACCGCCTTGCAACAAGTCAATAATTTCATCCGGGGTCGCGCATTCATAAATCGAAGCACCATCACTCATCAATGTCATTCTTTCAAGTTCAGTGACACCACGACTGCGCAAAAAAGTAACTGCAGTACGAATATTTTGAAGTGATACACCTGCATCCAATAAACGTTTTACAATTTTCAAAACTAGAATGTCTCGGAAACCATAAAGACGTTGTGTACCTGAACCGCTGGCGCTTCTAATACTTGGTTCAACTAAACCGGTACGTGCCCAGTAATCGAGTTGGCGATATGTAATACCTGCGGCTGAACATGCAGTTGCGCCACGGTAGCCAATTTCAAGATCTTGGGAAGTCACGGGAAGTGCTCGATTCTCTTGGGGAGTACGACAAATGTACGAGCCCCACGAGCTCTAATCAATCACCGACACGAACCAAACCTCTACTTGAGGTTGAGACTTATCCTGCGAAATCCTCTGGATTGATATGGTCGAGAAATTCTCGAAAGCGCTCCAGCTCCTGACTGTCTTCGACCTGACCATCGAGTCCAGTGCTCTGCTCTGGAATATCGATACCAACAGCATCTACCAATTCGCTGTTGGCCAAAATATTGCTTTTAGCGCGCAGCGCAAGTGCAATGGCATCGGATGGCCTGGCCGATAAGGTCACAAGCGCAGACGTCGAGTCACGAATATTGAGTGTTGCATAAAAGACTCCGTCAACCATTTCCGTTATGTGCACTGCAGTTAATGTGCCATCCAATAATTCAAGGAGATCGACCATTAGGTCGTGTGTTAACGGTCGAGGTGGACTCATGCCCTGTTGCGCGAAGGCTATGGCTGTGGCCTCAACACTTCCAACCCAGATGGGCAAAAACCGAGAACCATCAATTTCTTTGAGTAAAACTATTGGTTGATTTGAAGGCATTTCAATTCGAACGCCAACAACTTCCATTGGAATCAACATCAGCGAAGTCGGTGGAGACCACCACGTACTAGCGCAGCATGTAGACGTATGGATAGCGCGGCGATTTCGCGTTGAACCTCTTCTGCTCGCGCTTTGGATTCGGCGCCCTTTTGACGAGTCAGCGGTGTAATAACTTGTTCAATAAGACCAATTTCGCGATCAGCTGCGGAACGAAAGGAGCGCAAGTGTCGAGATTCGATTCCGAAACTTGCCATTTCGGTCACGGCTTTAGCAACAGCAAGTGCGTCTGCATCGTAATGACGACCGTGAATCGAAATCATGGCATAGGACTCGAGCTCCACTAATTGCTCTTCAGATAATCCACTTGCCTTGAGCAATTCTTCCCGTGAAAGGCGCATCTCATTTGATTGTCCAAAGGAACTTGCAGTCATTTCTCCATCAACTGTTGCTATACCCAACACTGGACGAGGTGATGCCACTCCCCCGAGAGTTGAAGCAGGCTCTAGACCTCGGTCCATCGCGTCAAGATTATCTTTGATAACTTTGAGAGGAAGGTACTGATCACGTTGGGCAAGAAGCACATAACGCAATCTTTCTAAATCAACGCTTGTAAATTTTCTATAACCTGAGGGCGTCCGCTGCGGTTCAATCAAACCTTCTGATTCTAAAAAACGAATCTTTGAGATTGTTATATCCGGAAAATCACCACGTAATTTCGTGAGGACTTCGCCAATGCTCAAATAGGCTCTCGCTGGAACTGCCATTTCAATTCTCCCCTATAGATAGTACGAACGAATATTTACTTCTTTTTTCCGCCGATAAAAATTAGATGAAACTTTCCAATTTGGATTTCATCGCCATTAGATAATTCTGAATCCTCGACCGTTTCATTATTGAGATAAGTCCCATTCAAACTTGAGTTATCTATGAGGTGAAAATTGGAATTCTCATCTCTGGTTATTCGTGCATGCGAACGAGAAACGGTGACATCATCGAGAAATATCGAACTTTCACTCGATCTTCCGATGCTCACTCCATCATGATTTATTAGAAAACGTGAGCCTTTTTGCGCACCACGTGCGATAACAATCATTGCCTTCTCGCCATTCGAATCCAAAATCTCCTTCAGAATTCCTTGAGATTCTTCATCGAGAGAAGCGATTAGTTCAGTGAGGGATTTCGTTGGGGAAATATCCGAAAGCCCTCGTAGTCCAAGATGGATTGTTGAAGTGATTTCATTCTGCGATTTCGCAGCATCCATACTCTCCACCTCCATCACCTTCAACTTAAGGGTGACACTAGAGAGATAGCTGCGATTGGTCAAGCCGTAATTGAAGCGTATTGCGCCGCGCTCAAAAGATCCGTAGGCGTCGAGTTCATAGTGATTTCAAGTAACCACCCGCCGCCATAGGGATCGGAGTTGATAATTTGCGGATTTGCCACTAAGTCGTTATTTATTGCTGTCACAATTCCTGACACTGGCGCAAAAATCTCAGAGACACTCTTTGTTGATTCAACTTCGCCGCAAACTTTTCCAGCAACAACGTTTTCACTAATTTTAGGCAATTGCACATACACAATGTCGCCCAACGCTCCTTGCGCGAAGTCGGTGATTCCTACTCGTACTACCGATGAAGCCGACGTCTCTTCGACCCATTCATGTTCTTTTGTATAACGCAGGGCATCGGGAATAAGTGACATCTAACTAACTCGCTTTCCGTTTCGGTAAAGAGCTAAACCTTTGGCGAAATAACTCACACCGGTTGAAATGTAGAGGGCGGTACCCCATATAGCAAAACTCCAACCTAGAACGTAGGCAACATTGCCAACCCACGAAGTTTTTAGCGCCAATAAAAGCAAGGGAAACGCATACATCAAATTGAAGGTGGCAGCCTTACCCAGATATGTCACCGTGAGGGGTCCGTGTCCGCGCGATTTCATGGCAAGAGTTATTACGAGAAGTACGAGATCTCGTCCTAGAAGTATTGCAACTACCCAGAACGGAATCACGTTGCGGATAAGTAATGCAATCAGTGTTGCCAGAATATATAAACGATCAATTCCTGGGTCAGCCAGTTCGCCGAAGCGAGACTCTTGACCCCAAGCACGAGCCAACTTGCCATCGAAATAATCAGTGGCACCGGCTAAAACTAAGACAAGAATGGCCCATCCATCGGCATGGATCGATAAAACCAGATAGAGGAAAACTGGAATTCCCGATCCCCTCAAAAAGGTGAGTGCATTTGGGATAGTCCATAGATTCTGGTTCATGCTAATCGCGCTCTTTTACTCGAATCGCAACCATCACTGGCGTGCCTGGAAAGCCAAATTCCTCGCGTAGTCGTCTCTCTATGAATCGACGGTATGAAGCTTCTATCCAACCGCTTGAAAAGACGACGAACTTCGGTGGAGAAATACCCGCTTGAGTTGAGTAATAAATCTTTGGTTGTTTTCCCCCGCGAACAGGTGGCGGGGTGGCGCCGATGAGGGCGCCGAGGAAAGAGTTGAGTTTGGACGTTGGTACTCGCTTTTCCCAACTATCCAACGCAGTCCTAAGTGCAGGAGCTAATCGATCACGATGCCACCCTGTCTTTGCCGCCACGTTAACTCGTTGCGCCCATTCGACCTGATCCAAATGTCGGTCAATCTCGCGATCTAATTGATCGCGCCTATCTTCATCAACTAAGTCCCATTTGTTCATAACAATCACCATTGCTTTGCCAGCCTCTTCGACCATCGTAATGACGCGTAAATCTTGTTCTGATATTGGAATCGATGCATCCAGGACAACTACTGCGACCTCGCACCGTTCAAGGGCTGCTTGAGTACGAAGAGTCGCGTAATAATCTGTACCTGATGCTTGGTTAGCTCTTTTTCGCAAACCTGCGGTGTCGACAAATCTCCAGATCGACCCACCGAATTCTATAAGTTCATCCACTGGGTCGCGAGTTGTTCCCGCTACGTCATCAACTATTGCGCGGTTTTCACCAGCTAGAGCATTGAGCAAACTTGATTTACCAACATTAGGACGACCAATCAATGCAACACGACGATATCCATCGTTGTACTGCGCTCCCCCAACTTCAGGTAAGACTGAAATTAATTGATCGAGCAAATCACCGCTACCACGTCCGTGTAGAGCGGAAACAAAAAATGGTTCGCCTAATCCTAAATTCCATAAAGCATGCGCATCCGATTCTTCACGTTCTCCATCAACTTTATTTGCAACAAGTATTGTTGGTTTCTTAGCTTTACGTAGTTCTTGAACCAAAATGTCATCTTCATCTAATGCACCTACTTGAGCATCAACAACAAAAGCTAGAACATCCGCCTCCTGCATTGCGAGCTCTGCACCTGCACTTACTTGAATCGAAATCCCGTCGGGCTTTGATTCCCATCCTCCAGTATCCATAACAATAAATCTGCGACCGCCCCATTCACATTCATATTGCACACGATCGCGTGTTACACCTGGCGTATCTTCGACAATCGCTTCGCGACGTCCGATAAAACGATTGATCAAAGTTGATTTTCCAACATTAGGTCGTCCTAATATTGCGATGATTGGTAAGCCTAAAAGTGAGCGCTCTTTGAGTAGCTCCCACACTCTTTCCACTGTTTCTTCAAGCGAAAGCAAAGTTGAATCAACTTCCACCGCATCCGCAGCTAAAGCTAACGGTGAAACTGCACGCGTTGAATCAATCAGGTCACGCGCATCAAGGGAATCAGCAACTTCTTGAACACCTTTTTCGCTTCCAACCAATTCTTTTTCTCGACGATTTGCACGCGCATCTAAATCGGCAGTCAAATAAATTTTTAGAGGCGCCTTGGGAAAAACAACTGTTCCAATGTCGCGACCCTCAACGACAATTCCTCGTTCTGCGGAATCAATCATGGAACGTTGCACATTGAGGAGTTCGGATCGAATTTCAGGCATCGCACTTATGCGACTCACCATCGCTGTAACTTCTTCACTTCTTATTTCTTGAGTTACATCAGTGTCACCAACAAAAATAAAAGGAGCTATTGGATTAGCAACAAAACGCAGAGGTGCTCTACCAAGCTCTGCAAGAATATCTTTTGCGTTCTCGACATTTTTGTTAAGTGCTAGCCACGTTACGGCGCGATATAAAGCACCTGTATCTAAATAATTCCAACCTGCGCGCTCTGCAATTGAGCGAGAGGTACTAGATTTTCCGGCACCACTTGGGCCATCTATTGCTACGACTATGGCCATAGTGTGAGCCTATTCGCTATTTGCGAACTGGATGAACGTTCCATCCATTCGCAAGCAAATGTTGTGACAATTTTTCCGCACCATCAGAGGACAATCCCAAAGTTATTAATCCTGTGAGCTGACCTGGTGAATGCTCAATGGATAAATCTTCAACGTTGACATCAATTGAAGCGCATATATTGAAAATCGCAGCGAGATTTCCTGGCGCATCTGGAATTACTATCGGTAGGTAGGAATAATCTCTCGCTTTTCCGCCATGCTTTCCAGGAATTCTGGAACGTGCGCTTCGACCTCGTGCGATTACTTCTCCAATATGATCATCGCTTTTCTTACCCGCTAAATAACTTTCCATTTTTTGTAAATCAACGATCAATTTTTGTAGCACGGGTGCTATCTCTTCGCGATTCAAGGCAATAATTTCTTGCCACAAGATTGGATCTGAACCGGCTATTCGCACAGTGTCGCGAAGTCCCTGCCCCGCTAAAGCCAGCCATTCCTCCGGCACATTCTCTAACTGCATGGCTAAGGCGCTGGCAACGATTTGAGGTAGGTGCGAGATAGCGGCCACTGCTTGGTCATGTTCTCGACTCTCCATCACAACGGCGGTAGCTCCCACCATGGAAACGAGTTGCCCAGCCATGTGAAGCGAACGTTGCGAACTCTGATCTGGGGTCAAAACCCATGTACGCCCTTCGAAAAGGTCTGCGCGTGCCGACTCTGGGCCACCTATTTCCCGCCCTGCCATGGGGTGTGAAGCGACGAACTGTGCTTTTGGCAGCTTCGAACCCTCGACTATACGTAATGGTTCGGACTTAACACTACCAATATCTATAAATGTTGAGTGTGGGTTTAGTGCATATTCTGCTTCTATGACATCTATTAGGTGTTGGGAAGGAAGAGCAAAAATAACTAGCTCGGGTTCTTCTACATCAACACCACCAGCTAGATCTATAGCCAATTTTTGACTTCGAGAGTCGCTATCGACTAACTCAACCTTGATGCCACGCGATGTTAGAGCTAATGCAATCGAAGTTCCGATCAAGCCGGCGCCAACAATGCGCACTCCAGAAATTTCAGACATGACTGCCTCCGTTACTGGGCAATATCACGACGTAGAGCCTGGGCTCCATTGAGATAAATATGAGCAATTTCGTCCCTTTTTCGATCACTTTCAACATGAAGCATGACTCTAATTACACGCTCAAGTGCTCCTTTGACATCTATCTCCGCTGCGCACATAAGAGGAATGTCTGTGAAGCCAAGGGCTCTAGCTCCAGCAGCTGGGAAGGCTGAGGTTAAATCAGGGGTCGAAGTGAGCAAGACGGAGATGATGGAATCAAGAGATAGTTCATTCGCTGCAAGAATTGCTTCCAGTAACTCAGATACCCCACCCATGATTGCCGCCTCGGTATCAGCTGGGATTTGAATTGCTCCCCTGATTGCTCGCGTTGACATGGGCTAATGGTACTGGGATATGGAAAGTTTCGAAGTCACATAAATAAGTGTCATTACTATTTATCGATAAAAACTTTTACCGTTTTTTCGATAATTGTATAAAAAAGATCTTCTTCCGTTGTCACCCTCATTCCTAGATTGAATATCGACAAAACTACAATATTTGCAAATAATAAGCGTAATTTTGCGCCTATAAAATCGATAAATAGTTATTTTTGTCTGTTGGAGTCGATAAAGCTATAAAGCAGTTTGGAGCCTATAATCGATATATAGTTTTAAAGTTACATATCTAAAGCTTTACGAAGATTTAACAACTCTCCCTCATGAAGATCGCGCCATCGTCCTTCAGTCGTCTCCCCTAAGGAGATCGGACCGAACTTCGTTCTCACTAGGCGAAGGACGTCGACCCCGACAGCTTCCATGAGGCGGCGGATAATGTGATAGCGCCCTTCATGAATCGAGACCTCTATCCACCGTGGCGAAAGCTCGCGAAAAGTGAGGA
>CANFXM010000042.1 GCA_947451045.1 Actinomycetota bacterium
GCGACATTGGATTCGAGTGAACTTAAACATCTTTCAATAACTCATTTAGAGGGCCCGCCTTCACATGTGCTGATATTAATTGATGAAAAAGGTGAACGAACGATTCTTGGAATTTCACCAGATCGGTTGGATCAAGTAAATCTCAAGAAGGTAGACCTGCAGGCAGGCGATACTGTTGTATTTTTATTATGGCGCGAACACTTTGCGGCAGATTTAGAATTAGCAAAGAGCAAAGGATGCACAATCATTGTGGGCGTGGAAGCACTCTCACTTGGGATTGAAGCAGATGTAGTTATCGGTTCACGAGGTGATTGTTTGGATATTGAAATAAGTAAAGAATTACTTTCACGAATTCCTCGCATCGTTCTCACTAATGGAGCTGACGGAGCAGACGAATACTTCAATGGAAAACATATTCATCAACCAAGTTTGGCAACAAAAATAGTTGACACCACTGGTGCAGGCGATGCTTTTTTAGCAGGCTATGTATCAGTTTTAGCAAGAGGTGAAAATTATGAAGGAGAAGCACTAACAATTGGTTCTCGTTGGTCGGCTTACGCTATTGCAACGCAAAATTCAATTCCGCCACATTGGAATGAAATTATTTAGATATTTTAATTGCTCTGAGTGCTATCCCTCGATTAACTCATTGGTTCCTCTTGTGACGCGTTCTACGGTTATACCAATGAAGAAGAAATAAATCTCTTCAATGGAGAGGACCACACATGACCGGCTGGATTGCTGATTTCATGAATCATCCTGCTACTTACCTCAAATCAGGGTGGGTACAGATATCAGTTACAAATCTCATTGTAATTTCGTTGATGCTAATAATTTTTGCATTAGCAATAGTTATTCCATTTCCTCATGGAAAAAAGAAAGTTCCTGGCTCAACTAAGGAGACTCGCAAATGAGTGAAATGTGGACGGCGCAACTTCGCAAAAAATGGCAGAAAAATTTACCTATTGAAAAATTACTTCCAGATGATCAACCTGCATATGTAGCTTCTTGGATTTATGTTTTTGGGGTGCTCACACTTTCAGCACTTGCCATAATTATTGCTTCAGGAATTGTTTTAGCATTCGAAGGGCCGGCTTGGTATCACTATTCCTCAGTGGGAAAATTCGTCAATAGCACGCACTTTTGGAGCGTCCAACTCTTCTTCGTATTTATGGTGATTCACCTTTGGGGAAAGTTTTGGATGGCCGCCTGGCGCGGAAATCGCATGGCAACCTGGATGACCGGCGCTGTTGCATTCGTGGCTTCTATTGCCACAGCATTTACTGGCTATTTGGTTCAGACAAACTTCGACTCACAATGGATCTCATTTGAAGCAAAAGACGGATTCAACTCAGTAGGAGTTGGTGCTTGGTTCACTGTTACCAATCTTGGCCAGATGCTCCTGCTTCATGTTGCATTCCTGCCACTCATTCTTGGCGTAATTACAGTGGTTCACGTACTTATGGTGCGAAAGCGCGGAGTTGTTCCACCTATAGATGCGGATGCAACTAATACGGAGGTGCGCTCATGAGTAAAGCCGAGAAGGAAATATTTGATGCCGCCCCATGGCACGGAAAAACTAAGCAATACGATTTCATCAAAGAAGGTGTCATCGCAGTAGTCGTTGTTGCATTGATTGTTACTTTTTTCTCATTCCTTATGGGATCACCAGATGATAAACCACTGACCTTTAAAGGTTGGGCAGTTTCAAATAGTGATAATTTTTATGCAACTACAGTTCAAGAGCTAGCGGGGACAAGTGGAACCGCAACATATGGTGCTCCATATAATAAAAATGGCCAAGGTCTAAATATCGGACCGCTGTGGCTACAGCGTTGGGCAGGCGTCACTCGCCCCATTGATACGGTAAATGATTTCGTGATTGCACCTTTGAGCACACAAGTAATGTCAACAGATATTGCCAATGCCGTGTCTACATGGAATGCAGCTCCTGTCTCACAGCAAAAAACATGGGCGACTTCCTATGACGATGCAATCACAAAAGTAGAAGGAAAAATTAGTGCGGTAGCCACGGGTGCATACGGACCTGTTCCTGCACTTGCACAGGGACTTACCGATATGGCAAAAGCAGGCGCACTTGACGCCGCACTCTTGTCACAAGGCGGTTTCTTTCAAACAGATAACACAAAACAAATTCTCTTCTTTGGAGATGGTTCATATTTAGATGATGCAGGTACTGCTGCAAACCTACAAGGTGGAACGTGGGGAATGATGAATGAAACAGGAAGATATCCAGGTCAAGCATGGCTCTGGCTCTATTCATTCTGGTATCAAATTCCACCATTTACTAATGAAAATTCAAAACCAATCGGTGCTAATGCAGATGCTTACATCATGGCGATTATGGGAGTCATGTCACTGGGACTCATTCTCATACCGATAATTCCAGGTATCAAAACATTACCAATGCGCATTCCGATTCATAGAGGAATTTGGAGTGAGTATTACAAGTCGCAAGGGATAAAGCGAAGCAAGAGAAGGTAAATGTTGTATAGCCCCTAAGGAGTTTCATCTCCTTAGGGGCTATTTTCATCTCATAATCTTGATACTGTTTTCAAGTGAAAACTGCTTTAGTAACGGGTGCGAGCCGAGGCTTAGGAAAAGAAATAGCAGTGGGACTCGTTCAGTCGGGTTATCGGGTTATTGCAGTTGCCCGTAACCTTTCTGATTCCGATGAAAGGTTTATCAATATCGAAGGCGATATTTCGGATCTCAATTTCGTAGAAACTCTTGCAAAGCGCGTACTTGCAGATTATGAATCTATTGACGTACTCATCAATGCCGCTGGCGTCTTTGGGCCAATTGCTTTGATGCATGAGAGTGATCCACGAGAATGGGCTCAGACAATCATGATTGATGCAGTAGCTCCATATTTTCTAATTAATAAATTTCTTCCGGCAATGCTTTCTAATAAGTGGGGCCGCATTATCAATGTCAGTTCAGCAGCATCTCTTCATGCGCCGGGCCCTATCAATAGTGCGTATGGAACTGCCAAAGTTGCCCTCAATCAACTCACGCGCCATCTTGCTTCGGAGCTCATTGGAACTGGAGTAACGGCCAATGTCATTCATCCAGGTGATGTAAAAACTGAGATGTGGAGTGACATCAAAGATAAAGTTGAAAAAGCTGGCGAATTGGCTATTGGTTATAAGAATTGGGTGGAATGGGTTGAAGAAACCGGGGGAGATGCACCAGAAAAAGCTATGAAATTAGTGACGAAATTAATATCCCCTGAAAATGATGAAATCAACGGAGAATTCTGTTGGATTGATAACCCGTTACAAAGTCCCATTCAGAGTTGGTGAAATAAAAACCACCTGTAAGATATGAACATGAAAAAGTTTCTTCTTACAATAATAATTGTGACCAGCGCGATCACACTCACTGCCTGTGGAGGTTCTAAAGTGACTACTTCAACTGATTCAAATTTACCTACAGTTTCAAGTAATGCTGGAGCAAAACCAACAATTTCTAAGCCAAGTGGTCCAGCCCCAACAACTCTTATTACTAAAGATATTATTGAAGGAACTGGTAATCCTGCTATTGCAACCTCAACCATGACTGTTCATTACACATTGATGACATGGTCAAAGGGTGAAGTTGTTGAATCCTCTTGGGATAGTGGATCACCTGCAACATTCCCACTTGCAAATGTGATCAAGGGATGGCAACAAGGTATCCCAGGTATGAAAGTTGGCGGACGACGTCTGCTAGTTATTCCACCAGATCTTGGTTACGGCGCACAAGGCGCAGGCGGTGCAATCGGGCCAAATGAAACTTTAGTCTTTGTTGTCGATGTTATTGGAATTGCGTAATCCTGCTTTATAAACATCCACAATCTTTATCGCACTAACACCGTGAGGTTCAACTTCTAGCGGATTTCGATCCAAAACAATGAAGTCTGCCCGCATACCGACTTCGAGTGTTCCCAAATACTCTTCCCTAAATGTTTGATGAGCCACATTTTTTGTGTATGAAGTCATCGACTCTTCGAGAGTAATTGCTTCTTCTATATTCCAACCATTTTCTGGATATCTATCGGGACTCTGGCGATGTACCGGAATAGCAAGTGCCTGCAATGGAATATGACTTGTCACAGGCCAATCACTTCCAAAACTTATGGTTGCACCACTATTTAACATTGTTCGTAATTGGTACTGACGATTATTTCGTTCACTACCTATGCGGGGCAGAATCAACTCTTTGTTCATCGGATCCAGGTATGTCCATAATGGTTGAAAATTTGCGATAATTCCTAATTCTGAAAAGCGTGTGATATCCGATGGATGAACGAGTTGAGCATGAGCAATCACTGGGCGACGATCCCGGGGCGGATTTACCAATTGCATTGCTTCAATTGCATCGAGTGCTTGTCTAATAGCTGCATCACCAATGGCATGTAAGTGAACTTGAAAACCCAGTTCATCAAAAGCGCACAACGCATCGAGTAAGTCATCTTCATCCCACATCAAAAGCCCCGACGTTGTTGGGGCATCGAGGTATGGACTCAAAAGCGCTGCAGTACCACTTGAGAGTGCGCCATCACATAAAAACTTGATTGTGCTGGCTTGTAAATTTTTTGGATTAGGAAGTGCCTCTATCTCTTTGCGTAGCCTCATGAAATATTCAATTTGGCTTTTCCATTCACCCGATTGAGCCAAGAAACATAAACTCATATCAACTGTGAGTTTGCCTTGTTTAGCTGCTTCGATATAAACCTGCGCCATCCCTGGCTCTATCCAAGCATCCACCGCGGAAGTAATTCCCGCGTCCAAAAGTGCATCACATGCAAGTGAGAGCGCCTTAACTTCACTTTCTAAAGTTTGTTTAGGGGCATGATCAAGAACTAAAGCAATCGCGGATGGTTCACGCAATGTGCCTTTAGGACTTCCATCCTCGCGATGAGAAATAGTTCCACCTTCAGGATTTTTTGTATCACTTGTTATCCCACAAACCTCTAGCGCTTTCGAATTTACCCATATCGTGTGGTGATCAACAGCGTGTAATACAACGGGGCGATCACTAACTATTTCATCGATCCATCGTGCATCGAAATCACCTTGTTCGATAATGGCGGCTTCGTATGCTCCACCAATAATCCATTCTTGATCTGGATTAGCCAGTGCAAATCGTTGAACTTCATTAACAATTTCTGTAACGCTTTGAAGCCCATTTACCTTCGGCCCCATCATTTCTCGACCTGCGAAAAGTGGATGCGCATGGCCGTCGGAAAAAGCTGGCATCACGAAAGCGCCCTGTAAGTCAATTTTTTCATCGCACACAGAATTGAGAGCACTTTCACCGGTAGCAATAATCAAATCATTTTCAATGAGCAAGGCTGAGAATATAGAGCAGCCTGAACTCCAAAAATGCCCGTTGAATAACAAGGTTTTCACTTCCCGATTCTAGACTTCGCAGCAGGTTTGAAATAAGATTTATCACACATGCGGAGGGGTAATTCATAAACGTGCGTTTCAAGGTCTTGCTTATTAGTTTCTTAACGATCGCAAGCTCTGTTTTTAGCGCGCCTGTTTCACAAGCGGTTGTAGATCTAAATTCTGGCCTGGTTGTGTATTGGAATTTTGAAAATGGCACCGATGTGGGTTATTCGGCGGTAGGTGGAATTAGTTTGAGTCCATATGGAACTCCTGCTTACACTCCCGCGGGCGGTGGCCATAATGGTGGTCGAGGATTACTGCTCGATGGAAGTAGTTGGCTATCGACAAATAATCCAATTACAAATTTACCCTTAGGTGCGCACCCTTACACATTGAGTGCCTGGGTGAATCCTTCCGGCGGTTCTGCTGTTGGTGGAATTATTGCCTACGGAACTGCAAGTGCTCAAAATCTTGGAAATAATTTACGATTTAATGGCATGACTGCTATTTGGCATTATTGGTATGCAAATGATTTTGGTATGGAGATATACCCTGATACTTTTCTAAATTCTTGGCACCATATAACGTCGACATGGGATGGAACGGTTCGTTCTCTTTATTGTGATGGAATTTTAAAAAGTTCAGATACCCCGACATCCCAACCAAATTTTACCGCAGGCAGCTTGGTAATTGGAAGAACTTTGAATGATGCAAATCTCACGGGAACTTTAGATGACATCGCTATTTATGACCGAGCTCTTTCTCAGAGCGAAATCACGGCCTTAGCGAGCACTGGAATTAGCGCAGTAGTAACCCCGCCAACTATTTCATCAGCAGCAATCACGGGAAATACACGTGTAGGACAAACATTAACTGCGGGGACTATAGGCGCATCTGGCACCATTTCTACGACTACATATCAGTGGCAGCGGTCTGAAAAATTTGGGACAGGTTATTCCAATATCCCTGCTGCAATAAGTCAGAGTTATCTACTTGTGCCAAAAGATTCAGAAAAATATCTTCGAGTGATCGTAACCATTGGTAATACCTCAGGCACAGTTTCTGCAACTTCTACTCCGACCGTAAGAATTGCCGAAGCTGCAAAAGATGAATCAAAAGGCGATAAAAAACCTCAAAAGGATGAAGACGACAAAAAGTCGGTTGTCTTGTCCCGATGACGCTGCTTCATATTCTCGACCTACTATCAACATTTGTCTTCGCATTAGTCGGTGCCAGAGTCGCGGCAGATAAGAGCCTTGATTACGGTGGCATTGCCTTTATCGCAGCTATCGCATCAGTATCTGGTGGAACTCTTCGAAATGTTTTTCTTGGTCTTCGTCCAATTTGGATCATTGATCCTTGGATTATCACCAGCATTATTTCTGCTGTAATAATCACGCTTGTTTTTCGCCGAGTTACTCATGTAGGTAAAACACTCTTGTTTATGGATACCTTCGGGCTAGCAGTTGCAACTATGTCTGGAACTCAGCTAGCCGTTCAAATAAATGTTAGGTGGTTTGCCGCAATTCTCTTAGGACTAATCACTGCCGTAACGGGCGGGCTACTTCGCGATGTCTTGTGCCAACTTGAACCAGTTCTTTTGCATCGAGAAACTATTGGTACATCAGCGCTAATGGGAGCTATAACTTTTGTTTGCTTGCATCAACTTCATGTTTCCCAAAACCTATCGGCAATATGCGGAGGATTAGTCGTTATTTTAACCCGTGCAATATCGATTCAGTTCGATCTGCACCTGCCTAAGTTTAGAAAGGCAACGTAAGAATTAGCTACTAAGTATTTCCTTAGCCATGCAGCCAGAATAGGGCTTGAAATCATTGTGGAGATACCATTACTACTAGTAATTGGTTGAACTCAAAAGGAGAGAAATGTTTCAATCGCTGAGCGGGAATGACATTGCATTACTGGTATCGGTCTTTCTTGCCTGTGCCGTTGAAGCAGTTGAGGCAGTCACGATTGTTTTGGCAGCTGGTCATTCGCGCGATTGGAAATCAGCTTTTCAAGGAGTAATTTCTGGATTAGTGGTCCTTGCCGCACTCATAGTTATTTTGGGACCAAGCATTGATAAATTACCAAAGAGCACTCTTCGACTTGCTGTAGGGGGATTGCTATTGGTTTTTGGAATGCAATGGCTACGAAAAGCAATATTGCGTGCAAGCGGGTTCAAAGCTTTACATGACGAAGACAAGATTTTTAAGGAAGAAGTTGAAGCAGCCAACAAGGTAGCAAGGGTTTCACATTTCGTAGTATCTGATTGGTATGCATTTACTCTTTCATTCAAGGGTGTATTACTTGAAGGACTCGAAGTTGTTTTCATTGTTGTAACTTTTGGAATAATCCAAAAAGGAGCCAACCCCCAAGCATTCACATTGGCAGTATGGGGCGCAGCACTTGCAGTTGTAATAGTTGCAATTGCTGGTTTTGCAATCCACAAACCATTATCGCGCGTTCCTGAAAACACTATGAAATTTATTGTTGGCGTATTGCTCACCTCATTTGGAATCTTCTGGGGTTCCGAAGGCGCCGGAGCCGTATGGCCGCGTACAGATCTATCATTGCTAGGAATTATTCCTGCTGTAATTATTGTTTGTTTCGTACTGATCACATTTCTCAAGCGACGCAAGGCAATGGGGAAGTCAGTTCGAGCATTAAAACTTCCAACTTTTAGTGAGCCAAGCAAGGATTCAAATCGCGCGGTGCGAATTATTGGAGGCTTCCTATTCTTTTGGTATGACTTCATCATTGGTGATGATTGGCGCGTGGCAGTAGGAGTTGTACTTGGATTCCTATTCACGCACGCGATAGGTGCAAGTGCTTGGTGGATCATGCCCGTGGTGGTAGCGGGAATGCTTTCATTTACACTTAACGAAGCAACTCGCCCCGTAAAAGAGAATTCTTAGAGGGAGTTATAAGAATTTTCAGAGAAAAGCCGCATAAATATTCGACAAACCAGCGGTAGAACCATCGATAGGGTTATTTTTTAGTTCCATAGGGGAGAATTGAGTACATGAAAAGAAGAATCACATCTGGTTTCTCAGTAGCCGCACCGATCCTAACTTCGTTTTTGGTACTTACCGTTGCCCTGCTTGGCTCGGTCGTTCCTGCACATGCGGGAAATGACACCAGCTGGATTCCGACTGATAAAAATTATTCAGAGCCAACGGTGCACTCTTTCGCATTTACTGACAAATTGCCTTTGCCATTCCAGCTCTCAGTTTTGCAAGGTTATGGTGATACCGGTTCGACTTTGACTGTATGTAAATCTACTTCCGAAGTAGCATGTGCCTCAAATAATAGTTTTGACTACAACTCAATTTTGAAAGTTTGTAATAATTCGAGCGATTTGGATTGTATTTCAGAAGTAAGCGCTGTTGATTCAAATGGAAATTTATCTCCAGCAAAATTTTCAAAGTACACAGTCGCAAACCATCTCAATGCTTACCCCGCAGACCCCCAGGCAGGAATTCCTGCAGGGGACATGCCCAGTATTTGGTCTATTCCAAGTGCTCCACATGCATCGGGAAATGATTACGCTGTTTTTGCAGGAATAAGTGGAACCGTTAATCGCAACGGAAATACATGGAGTGAAGCTGCGTCAGGTAGCTTTATGGAACTAACATTGATTCCAGTAGTTCTCAAAGACTTTGGTAAAGGGCGAGAGAGTAAGTCTGCTGGTTGGTCTCAATCTATTCCCGGTATTTATTACGACTATTGCGCTACAGCGTCATTGACATCGGGTCGGACTTTTCTCGACTGTTCTCATGTCAATGGAAGTGCATGCATTTTTCCTACAAACGATCAAGGAATGTGTTACGCGGAAGAAGCTTTCGGTTCAGTGCAAAAATTTAATATTCATCTCAAGTTATCAAAAGAACCCACTGGCTGGATGCACGGCCGCATGATTGACCCATCGATTTCAATTACAAAAGAAACCAGCGGTGGAGTGAATTTGTCTGTGACTGCAGGAGCTACTTCGGTTCCCATGGTTTACCAAACTGCTACGTGGGCTTCGTTGTCATCGAATGTGCAAGACCTTTGGGTTAAGTGCAATTCAAAGACAGAATCGTGCGGCGAATATTGGCTCGCCCGAGCTTCTGGTGCCACATCGAGTTATATCGAAATATCTAAAACATTAAGCGGAAATGCAGGAATCAACATGCTTCGATATGTAAACGCATTTGGCCCGCTACCGCTAGAAATTATGTCCACAATCGCGCCTCTAGTCGATAACAAATCAGCACTCTTAAGTTCTACGTGGTCGATGCGTACATTATCTAATTCTGAAATGAATGGCGCGAACAAGTGCTTTACCAATACTCCGGGTCTAAAAGGAATCGTCACAACTAATTCCACCGTCTATTCTGCAGGCCCACCTGAATATAAGGATGGTTCACTGAACTACCAGGTTTCAGCTCCTCACTTCAACCCTGATGGAACTACTCCATTCAAAGGTAACTACAACTTAGTCATGCGCTCTGATGTTGCACGCTGTATTTATGGATTTTCTAAGGCACCAATCAAGGCATCAATTTCAATTGTTTCCAGTGATGGGGTCAATGATGTTGCAACTACAGTGGCCACGGAAAAAGATGGTTGGCTTTCACTGAGTGCAAATAATTTCCAGTTCTCAGCACCAATTATCAAAGTGAAATTCTCTCAGGATGTTGTTGCCACTCCGTCTCCATCGGCCACTCCGTCTCCATCGGCCACTCCGTCTCCATCGGCATCACCTGTACAAGTCGTCGTTGCTAAGAAGATCTCGATTACTTGCACGAAGGGCAAAGTCCTCAAGAAAGTTAGCGCAGTCAAACCAGTGTGTCCAAAAGGCTATAAGAAGCAATAAGCTAAAAGTGGGTTGTGAGAGACTCGCAAGGCAGACCTGAATCCATTCCACAAATTTTTGTGAAGCTGAAGAGGCAAGCCTTATGTTCAACTCGTTGCCTCTGCACCTACACTTCAATTTGTGCTTGAGACATATAAATCACTCCTAAGAATCCCAGGAGCGATTCGGATTTCATTCTCAGGCTTTATTGCGCGAATGCCTGGCGGAATGGATTCGTTAGCAATTATTTTTATCGTCCTTGGAGCTCATCAAAAATACGCAATTGCGGGAGCACTCACTGGAGTTGCAGCATTAACCACAGTGATCTCTACACCATTTTGGTCAAATCAATCTGACAAAAGAGGACAAAAGTTTGTACTAAGAGTTGCAGTGCCAACGCGCGCAATCGCAATGTTTACATTTATTGCCCTAGTCAGCTTTGATGCACCAATATGGAGTTGGTTTGTTGCCATCATTACGGCGGAATCATCCTCAGTTTCAATCGGATCTTTCACTCGCCGACGTTGGATGTCGATGATTGGTGATAATGACAAGGCAAAAGTGGATACTGCGTATAGCTTTGAAAGCGCATTGGATCAGACGGTTTATGTTACTGGTCCAGTTCTAGCAACGGCTATCTCAACAATTTCTCCACCTGCTGGACTCATACTCGCAACTTCATTCTTTTTACTTGGTGGAGCAATGCTCCTTACACATGATGTGTCAACGCCACTAATACTTGAACGCGGTGAATTTCCACCACTTATTCGAAACCGCGCAATTCATTGTGTTGCTATCCCATTGATTCTAATCGGCGGTTGTTTTGGTCCCATAAATTTAGCTTTTGTAGCGCTCACTCGTGAAGTTGGACATCCAGCAATAGCGGGAGTGCTCTTAGGTGTGGGTTCAGTTGGAGGATTGGTTTTCGCGTTAATCAACGGCGGAATCAAATGGAAAATTTCTGCGGGAGTTAGATTTCGACTCAATTTAGTAATATTTACTGTACTTGCAATTCCACTCCCATTTATACACTCACTCCCGGTGCTCTTTTTTCTGAATTTCTTCTTAGGAGGAAGTGTCGGCCCGTTATTTCCAACAGCAATTTCTATGGTTGAAAAGCGAATACCAAAATCTCATATGACCGAAGCAATTTCATTAATATTCGCAGGAATTCCGCTTACAGGAGCATTCGCATCTATCTGGGCTGGCAAAGTAATTGATGACCATGGATCACATGTTGCACTTTGGATTCCGGTACTTTTTATTGCGTTAGGGGCTACTTCGACCCTCTTTTACAGTCGTTGGTA
>CANFXM010000043.1 GCA_947451045.1 Actinomycetota bacterium
AAGGGATGAGAAGGCCATTGATTGCCAGAGCTTGCGAAATGCGGGAATTGCCAAGACGCCGCGAGTTTGATCCTGAGCAGGTGGCTTAGGCGTGGGCAGCGTTGGAGTCACGGGCTAAGCGTATCGGGCGGGGGCGTGAGCGTATAAGTCACGCATGGCAAGGGATTGAGGCTCGATAGTTTGGGTTATTAAAAGTAGCACATTCTACCATTGTGCTATCTTGGCGGCATGACTACATCTGCAAGAAAAGTAAAGAAAGCGCCAGCTAAGAAAAAGGTTGCCGGAACGAAAAAAAGTACTTCAACAAAAGTTGGAGCAACTCCCACTTCTATTGGAGTGCGCGAACTTCGCCAAAATGCATCCAAGGTTTTAGATCTTGTCAAAGATGGCGCCATTATTGAAATTACAGAGCATGGTGTTCCCGTTGCGCGCCTTGCACCAATCAAGCGTTCCCTCTACGAAGAATATTTGGAGAGCGGTTTGATTAAGCCGGCACTCAATCCCAATTGGCGCCCTCATACAGGTCGCGTAAAGGTAACGGGTTCAAAAACTTCAACCGAAGTTTTGATGGAGATGCGTGATGAGGAACGATATTGAGCTGGTATGTAGATAGCTCTGCCATTCTCAAACTCATCTTCACTGAAAAAGAAACTGCTGCTCTTGATAAAGTCATGGGCAACCAATATGTAACTTCTATGATTTCGCGCGTTGAAGTAAATCGTTCAGTCAATCGAATAAATATAAATCTTCTCAATGTTGCATCTGACGTTCTCAATCAATTCCGATTTAGCGAAGTCTCTGTCACAATTCTGAGAATTGCAGAGCACTTTGGGCCACAGATAACTTTGAAATCACTCGACGCAATTCACATGGCGACAGTTATTACTCTTGGTGAAAATATTGAGGGAATGATTACCTACGATAAACAGTTGGCCAAAAATGCATATAACTTAGGAATAAAAGTTCTTTCCCCTGGGGCTTAGTCTTCAGTTTTTGGTTTTGCTTTACCCGTTGCAGCCTTTTTTGCCTTTGCTTTCGCCCCGGCGCCACTAACTACATTCTTAGTAAGAGTTGGTGCGCTCTTTTTTGCTCGCGATGACTTCTTTGCAGGTTTATCAGCGCTAGCTGCTGCTTTTTTACGTGAAGATTTCTTAGGACGCGATGCACCGCCATTTTCTGCTTCCCACGCACGACGTCCTGCAAGTAGCTCAAGTCCGCGCTCAAGTGTGAGCGCCTCGACTGTGTCACCACGGCGAAGCGTTGCATTTGTTTCGCCATCGCTGACATACATACCGAAGCGACCATCTTTTACGATCAGTGGCTTCTGCGTTGTTGGATCAAGACCAAGTTCTTTTAGAGGTGGCTTTGCAACTCCGCGACGACGCTCTTTTGGCTTGCTATAAATCTCGAGTGCTTCATCCAATGTAAGTGAGAACAACTGATCTTCACTTGTTAGTGTGCGCGAATCAACGCCGGCTTTGAGATATGGACCGTAGCGACCATTTTGAACAGTTATATCTTCGCCAGCAGAGTTTGTGCCAAGTACGCGAGGCAGCGATAGCAAACGCAATGCATCTTCGTAGGTAACAGTGTCGAGTGTCATTGTTGAAAGTAAAGATGCCGTCTTTGGTTTTGGATCATCGGCTTTTTTCTTCTTTTTCTTTTCGCCCTCTGCAAGCACAACTTCTGGGAAAACTTCAGTGATGTAGGGACCAAATCGTCCACTCTTAGCGATAATTGGCAAACTTGTTGCAGGATCAATACCAAGTTCGCGCTCACCAGATGGGGCTGCCAGTAATTCAATTGCAAGAGCGAGTGTGAGTTCATCGGGGGCGAGTGTCTCTGGAATGTTTGCAAGTTTGCGATCTTGATCTGGCAAATTCTGTTGCAAGTAAGCACCGTAACGACCGACGCGAATTTCAATTGTGTCGCTCAAATTCATTGTGTTTGTGGCGCGTGCATCAATAACCCCAAGGTCTGCGCTGAGTTCATTGAGGCCAGGTTGGCCATCGACACCGTAGAAAAAGTCGCGTAACCAATCAACACGTCCAGCTTCACCTGCTGCGATTTTATCTAAGTCTTCTTCCATGCTTGCAGTAAATTCGTAATCAACAAGTTTTGTAAAGTGTGTTTCGAGTAAGCCAGTTACTGAGAATGCTAGAAATGTTGGTACTAGTGCACGACCGCGTTTGTAAACATAGCCACGATCTTGAATTGTTTGAATAATGGAAGCAAATGTTGAAGGGCGACCAATACCAAGTTCTTCTAATTTCTTTACAAGTGTTGGCTCTGTATAGCGAGCAGGCGGCTTTGTTTCGTGGCCTTCACAGTTATATTCGCTGACCTTGACCGCTTGACCAAGTGACATTGCAGGTAAGCGCTTATCTTCTGATTCTTCATCACTCTTATCATCGGTGGTGTCGTCATAGGCTGCAAGAAATCCTGGAAATGTAATAACGCTTCCGTTAGCGCGAAAAATTGTTGCCTTGCCATCACTTGTTTGTGCATCGAAATCAACGCGCATCTGCATCTTTTTAGCATCAGCCATTTGGGATGCAACGGTGCGCTTCCAGATGAGGTCATAGAGTGCGAATTCATCGCGAGAGAGTTCTGGTGCTAATTCACCTGGAGTTTTGAAAACATCACCAGCTGGGCGAATAGCTTCGTGTGCTTCTTGCGCGTTCTTAGATTTTCCTTGATACACGCGTGGTGCATCGGCAACATGGTCTGCGCCGTATAACGCTTTCGCTGCAGCGCGCGCGGCATTGATTGCTTGTGCTGAAAGATTAATTGAGTCAGTACGCATGTATGTGATGTAACCGTTTTCATATAAACGTTGTGCCACACGCATCGTGATCTGCGCACCCCAACCAAGGCGTCCACCTGCATCTTGCTGCAAAGTAGAAGTTGTAAATGGTGGTTTTGGACGCTCAGTACGTGGAGATTCATCCATTGATTTGACTGTCAGAGGTGTGTTTTTCAATGATTCAACAAGTGATCGTGCACTTGTTTCATCAAGTAACAAAATATTGGCAAGTGACTTTTCTTTTACTGCGCCATCGGCGCCAAAGTCTGCTGTTGCAGCAACTCGCTTGTCATCAACGCTAAGTAAGCGTGCATTGAAACCAAGTTCGCATTGCGCAGTGAGATCCCACCAGGCAGATGAAATAAAAGCCATACGTTCGCGCTCTTTTTCAACAATGAGGCGCGTTGCAACTGATTGCACACGTCCTGCTGAAATACGCGGCATAACTTTTTTCCAGAGCACTGGAGATAAGCGATATCCAAAGAGTCGATCAAGTACGCGACGAGTTTCCTGAGCATCAATCAAGTGATAATCAAGATCGCGAGTATTTGCTACTGCATCTTGAATTGCCTCTTTAGTAATTTCATTGAAAACCATTCGCTTGATAGGAATCTTTGGTTGCAAGACTTCTACTAAGTGCCAGGCAATTGCTTCGCCTTCGCGGTCCTCATCAGTTGCCAGAATTAACTCTTCAGCATTTTTCATTAACTCTTTGAGTTCAGCGACTTTAGCTTTCTTATCTGGGTTGATGACATATAGCGGCGCGAAATCATTTTCGATATCTACGCCCTCTTTAGCCCATGCAATCTTTTTATATTCTTTAGGGATATCGGCTGCGCGCTGCGGCAGATCGCGAATATGACCGACGCTAGCCTCGACGACATAATCATCGCCGAGGTAGCCGCCAATTTTGCGCGCCTTAGCTGGAGATTCAACAATCACCAGCTTTATAAGCTCTTTAGCCATGTATCCCTATGGAAGTTTCGTATCGATTACTAAATGAATTAGTACTCGATAGAAGTGGATTGACGGCGATTACGAATAAGTGCAGCAACGATAATCAAGAAAGCACCAATACCGATGAGGGTACTTGTGCGCTCGTGACCACCTAGTGCAAAGCTAACAATTGCAGGTGTAATCAAAAGGCCAACCAAGTTCATAACCTTGATCAGTGGGTTGATTGCAGGACCTGCAGTGTCTTTGAATGGATCTCCAACAGTGTCACCAACGATTGTTGCAGTGTGTGCATCAGATCCTTTGCCACCGTAATTTCCATCTTCAACCATCTTCTTTGCGTTATCCCAAGCTCCACCGGAGTTTGAAAGGAAGACTGCCATCAGAGTTCCAGTACCAATTGCACCAGCGAGGTACGCACCAAGTGCGCCGACGCCGAGTCCGAAACCAACTGCAATAGGAGCCATCACTGCAAGAAGACCAGGTGTTGCAAGTTCACGAAGTGAATCGCGTGTACAGATATCTACAACGCGGCCATATTCTGGCTTCTCTGTTCCCTTCATAATTCCTGGATGCAACTTGAATTGATTACGTACTTCCATAACAACAGCTCCTGCTGCGCGTGATACCGCGTTGACTGCAAGACCTGAGAAGAGGAATACAACTGCTGCACCGATAATCAAACCAACGAGGTTACGTGGGTTTGCAACATCGAGAACACCTTGGAATTGAAGTGCAAGGCCTGTTGCTGCTTGTCCAGCATCTGCAACAGCAGTCTTGATTGCATCCGTGAATGCACCAAAGAGCGCGGTTGCTGCAAGTACTGCAGTTGCAATTGCGATTCCCTTTGTAATTGCCTTTGTTGTATTTCCAACTGCATCAAGTGAAGTAAGAATTGCTGCGCCTTCACCCTTTACATCGCCCGACATCTCAGCAATGCCTTGTGCGTTATCAGAGATAGGACCGAATGTATCCATTGCAACGATTACACCAACAGTTGTAAGCAAACCAGTACCAGCTAGTGCAATTGCTAGGAGTGAGAGAACAATGCTTCCACCACCGAGTGAGAATGCACCAAATACTGCAGCTGCGATCAAGATTGCTGAATAAACAGCAGATTCAAAACCAACTGAAATACCAGCCAAAATCACTGTTGCAGCACCTGTTTGTGAAGAAGCTGCGACATCATTTACTGGACGCTTACCAACTTCAGTGAAGTAACCAGTAAGTAATTGAATTGCTGCAGCGAGTGCGATACCAATAATTACGGCGCCAATTGCAAGAACACGTGGGTTTGTATTTCCAGCGGATGCAACTGCCTCTGGAGTTAGGCCAGTAAGCAGTTTGAAATCACTTGGAAGGTATGTAAATGTTGCAAGAGCTGTAAGGCCCGCGCTAATAATTGCTGATGCGAAGAATGAACGGTTGATTGCACTCATTGCACTCTTATCGGTTGGACGCATGCGAGTAATGAAAATACCGATTACCGCTGTAACAATTCCAATTGCAGGAACGATCAACGGATAAATAAGTCCGGCATCACCAAATGCTGCCTTACCCAAAATAAGTGCTGCAACAAGTGTTACTGCATAAGATTCGAACAAGTCAGCGGCCATACCAGCACAGTCGCCAACGTTATCTCCTACGTTATCTGCAATTGTTGCAGGGTTACGTGGGTCATCTTCTGGAATACCTTTTTCAACTTTACCAACAAGGTCTGCTCCAACATCTGCAGCCTTTGTAAAGATACCGCCACCAACGCGCATAAACATCGCGAGCATTGCAGCACCGAAACCGAAACCTTCAAGAACAGATGGTGCATTCTCGCGATAGATAATCACAACGAGGGAAGCGCCAACGAGTCCGAGGCCAACAGTTGTCATACCAACAACGCCGCCTGTACGAAATGCGATCTGTACAGCTTTTTCGCCATCCTTCTGGCGAGCAGCTTCAGCAACGCGAACATTTGCGCGAACTGCAAGCCACATACCGTTGTATCCAACGAGTGCGCTAAATGCGGCGCCAAGTAAGAAGAAGATTGAACGGCCGATACGAATATCTTGTGTGCCTGGAAGTGCAAATAGAAGTACAAAAACAATTCCAACAAAATAAGAAAGGGTGCGGAATTGGCGAGCGAGATATGCCGCTGCGCCTTCTTGCACTGCCTCTGCAATCTCTTTCATCTTGGCAGTACCTTCATTGGCTGCCAAAACTTGAGCACGTAGCGCCCATGCAATTGCGAGCGCGCCAAGTGAGATCGCTAAAACGATGTAAACATATGTCAGATTTGTACCTGTAACTTGCACATTCGAAAGGGAGCTGGAAGCTCTCATAAGGTCTCCTCCGTTGGAGAGTCAGGGCGCCGTGACGAGGTTGGGCGCGAAGATGAGCCAGAGTCTACGCACAGACCCACCTAAAAAGACAAATACACCTATCTATTACGCCGCATCTGCGCTTACCTCTGGCGGCCAGGGCGGGTAGCCTCATCCCCTATGAATCTTACAAACCTGCTCGATGCCCACTCTGTGGTCGCCAATCTTGGCCTAGCCGGGATCTTGGGAATCATCTTCGCTGAAACCGGTCTGCTCATTGGCCTGGTCTTTCCCGGCGACTCATTGCTCTTTGTTGCAGGCGTTGCCGCCTCTGGTTCGGCTGCCGCACTCTTGAATGGAACCCACTTATCTCTACCTGCTTTATTTATTGGCGCACCGATTGCAGCAATTCTTGGTTCGCAGGTTGGACACTGGAGTGGTTCAAAGTTTGGTCGTAAATTATTTGATCGCCCCGATGGACGTTTCTTCAATCATGCGCGTGTAGCTGCTACAGAGAAATGGTTGCGCAAATATGGCACCGGTCGTGCAATTGTTTTAGCGCGCTTCGTACCTTTTATTCGCACATTGATAAATCCATTGTGCGGAATAGTTGGAATTCCTGTTCGTAAATTTTTTGTATGGAATGTTGTCGGAGGGGTAATTTGGACTGAATTAGTTATGGGTCTTGGTTACGCGCTCGGTGAAAAACTCAAGGGTTCGATTGACACATACTTGCTGCCAATTATCGCTTTGATTATCTTTGTAAGTCTACTTCCGGTCTTTGTTGAAATCTTTCGCGAAATACAGACTAAGCGTCATCACCGCTAAATTTTAGAGAGCGCCAATCTTCCACCACATTGAATGTGATGCACCTGGTAGCAGTTCAATAACATCTTCTTTACTATTGAAAGCATCTACTGCACAGGTCATTGGTTCGACTGCTAATTGCATGCGACTTCCTGCACCACCATCGCGATCAGATGTATGGATCTGGCACCACTTTGCATTCTCATCTGATGAGAGCCATGAGCCTTTGCCTGATGGTGCGCGAAGTTCGATACGCGAAGTGCGATCATCTAAAATAAACGCGTGGTCGATAAATTGATCACCAATTACTCGACCATTGCGGAAATCAAAGTTCGCCTCTTCAACGTTTTTCACACCTGTTGGCAATAAGCGCTCTGCATCAACGCTCATGTACTTACTCGATTTAAGAGTCAGCGTACAAGCATCATTTTTTACACCAGATTCAGCCATCAAATATGGGTGAACTGAAACTCCGTATGGCGCTGCAGTATTCCCGATATTTTTTGCATTGATTTGCCAGTGCAAACCAGCGCTAGAAAGGCTATAAACAACTGAGAATTCGAGGTCTGTTGCGTAGGCCGCAGATGCGTGAATAGTAAGGGTTAGCGTTGCGCTATCGCCAGTATTTTCCTTTACGCTCCACTCTTTATCAAAGACAAGTGCGTGCAAATTATTGCCACGTGCTGCTTCATTGAGTGGTGCTTGGTAATCAACGCCATTCCATGAGTATTTTCCATCGCGAATTCGATTTGGCCACGGTGCAAGTAAGTCGCCAGCATATGTATGTGTAGCACCGCGTGGTTCTACTAGATCACGGCCCTCATATTTCAGAGATGCAAGACCACCACCGTGAGTATCGATAGAAGCTGAATAGGAACCAGATGAAATACTTACAGTATTCATTACCAATTACTTACTGAGCTTGTAATGCAGCGAATTCCAGCGAATTTCCTTGCGGAATTCAGTGGCATCAGTCTTTGCATTGATTGAAAGAAGTTCAACTTGAGCAATTTCTGCAAAGTCTTGAAGTACTTCTGCATCAACTGCTGTTGTCATAACAGTGTGGTGTGAACCGCCTGCATAAATCCAGCATTCGGCTGATGTTGAAAGCGATGGAGCTGGCTTCCATACTGCGCGAGCTACTGGCAAATTAGGTAGTGGTGCATCTGGTTTTACAACTTCGATTTCGTTTACAACGATACGGAAGCGATCACCGAGATCACTCATAGAAATTACACGGCCAGCACCTGGTGTTGCGTCGAATACTAAACGGACTGGATCTTCACGATCACCGATTCCGAGTGGATGAATTTCACACTTTGGTTTTGCAGATGCAATTGTTGGACAGACTTCGAGCATGTGCGCACCAAGAACTTTTGGTTCACCTGGGCCAAAGTGATATGTGTAATCTTCCATGAAGGAAGTTCCACCCTCTAAACCAACTGACATTGATTTGATGATGCGCAACATTGCAGATGTCTTCCAGTCGCCTTCGCCACCGAATCCATACCCATCGGCCATCAAACGCTGTACTGCAAGACCTGGAAGTTGGCGCAGCGCACCAAGATCTTCGAAGTTAGAAGTAAATGCACTAAATCCGCCAGCTTCGAGGAAGCCGCGCATTGCGATTTCAATTGAGGCTGCATAACGAAGTGAATCGTGTTGAGCTCCGCCCTTATTCAGCGATGGGACAACGTCGTAATCAATTTCGTATTGAGCAACAAGTGCGTCAATATCTTTAGCACTAACTTTTTCTATTGCGGCAGCAAGTGCGTTGATTCCATAAGCCTCAACAGAGAAGCCAAAGCGCATCTGGGCACTTGTTTTATCGCCATCAGTTACTGCGACGCTTCGCATATTGTCACCGAAGCGAGCAAGTTTAAGATTTTGTGATGTGTTCCAGCCAATTGTTGCGCGTACCCAATTAGATATTCGCTTTACTACAAGCGCATCTGCGTAATGACCAACAACAATTTTGCGCCCCGTGTTCATGCGAGCTTGGATATGTCCATGTTCGCGATCTCCGTGAGCTGCTTGATTGAGGTTCATGAAATCCATATCAATGGTGTCCCATGGCAATTGTGCATTTGCTTGGGTGTGAAGATGCAGCAATGGCTTTTGCAAAGCTGTAAGTCCTGCAATCCACATCTTTGCTGGGCTAAATGTATGCATCCAAACAATGACACCAACGCAATTCTCGTTAGATGATGCCTCCATGCAGATTGCTTTAATTTCTTCAGCAGTTTTTAGGATTGGCTTCCAGACAATATTGAGGGGGATGGTGCCACTTGAATTGAGGGAGGTAGCAACTGCGCGTGACTGATCTGCTACTTGCTCTAATGTCTCTGGACCGTAGAGATGCTGCGTTCCTGTAAGAAACCAGATTTCAGCCTTCTTGTTGGTCTCGAGCTTCATTATTTTTCTCCCTTTGTTTGTCCGTAAACATTTTGATAACGACTAAATAGTGAATCAATATCGCTTTGGGCAAGCAGTTGAAGTGTGCCCATTGTGCGCGCAATCCATGTTGTCTTAGCAACGTCTTCGCACATCACCGCAGCTTTGACTGCATCTTTTGCATCTTTACCAATTGTGAATACTCCGTGATTTTTCATAATCACTGCGCGAGAGCGATGACCTTTGAGCGTTGAAACAATGCCTTTTCCAATGTCATCATTTCCTATAAGGGCAAAGGGACCAAGTGGAATTTCTCCACCGAATTCATCAGCCATTGCAGTGAGTGCGCAAGGAATAGCGCTATGAATTGCGGCCCATGCAGATGCATAATTTGAATGTGTGTGAACGATTCCGCCAACCTCTGGCATGTTCTTGTACACGAATGCATGCGCTGCTGTGTCACTCGATGGTGCAAGATCTCCTTCAAGAACTTTTCCATCAAGGTCACATATAACCATCATTGCTGGCGTTAAGTCGTCATAACTCACACCGCTTGGCTTAATCATGAAAGATTTGCCATCAGGCAAACGCTCTGAAACATTTCCTGCAGTCCATGCAACAAGTCCGTAACGAACTAAATCAATGTTTAGTTTACAAATTTTCTCACGCATTACTTATTTCCTTGCGCAATTGCGGCATCACGAATATCACGAATAGAGTGCATAGCTCCATTATGTCCGAATGATTCGTAAAGGTCGTTGTAATGCTTATAGAGCTCGTTATAAACCTTGGCATTTGCAGCAATTGGTGTGTACTTATCACTAGCTACTCCACCCATTGCAGCAGAGCCTTCTTGAATATTCTTATACGCACCGGCAGCAACGGCTGCATGGATTGCTGAACCAAGTGCTGGACCTTGCGCAGAATTGATAATAGTGATTGGCATATTGAGAACATCAGCGTAAATCTGCATAACGAACTTGTTCTTGATAAGTCCGCCCGCTGCAATAAATTCTTTTACTGGAACACCTGATGCATTAAAGGTTTCAACAATTTTGCGAGCGCCATAAGCAGTTGATTCAACAATGGCGCGATAAATTTCTTCAGGCTTCGTAGCCAATGTAAGTCCCATGATGAGACCTGAGAGTTTGTGATCAACGAGTGTTGAACGATTTCCACTTTGCCAATCAAGTGCCACTAAACCATGAGCACCCACTGGTTGCTTACTTGAAAGATCAGATAAATAAGTATGAATATCTACGCCAAGTTTTGCCGCAGCAGCCTGATATTCACCACTGGCATAGTTATTTGCAAACCAACCGAAGATGTCGCCAACTCCACTCTGGCCAGCTTCATATCCAAGTGCTCCAGGAACAATTCCACCTTTTACTACTCCGCACATTCCCGGAACATCCTTGAGAACATCCGAGACCATCACGTGACATGTTGATGTGCCCATGATTGCAACCATCTGTCCTGGAGAAACCGCGTTCGCTGCAGCAGCTGTAACGTGGGCATCAACATTTCCGACTGCAACAGCAATACCTTCTGGCAATCCAGTCCAGGCAGCTGCTTGTGCACTTAGTGTTCCTGCTTTATCACCAAGTTCTCCAAGTTGATGTTCAACTTTATCTGTAACGAAATTTTTGAAAGCAGGATTGAGGGCTGCTAAGAAGTCGTGTGATGGATAGGCACCGTCTTGATAGATCCCTTTATATCCAGCAGTACAAATATTGCGAACATAGGTGCCGCATAATTGCCAAATAATCCAGTCAGCGGCTTCAACCCAATGATCCATCGCAGCATAAACATCGGGGGCTTCTTCTAATAATTGAAGTCCCTTAGCAAATTCCCATTC
>CANFXM010000044.1 GCA_947451045.1 Actinomycetota bacterium
CAGCTAAAGCTTATGCAACAATCATTACTAGCGATGATCAACCGTATCAATGCTTCGTGCTCGTCAAAGGCGTTCTCTAAAACTATTGAAAGTTTCGTGCTAAAAAGTTTCTAGAGCTCTAAGAGCGCGCTTGTGAATTCATTCTGGAATTTTCCAGTCGGATCACAGGTACGAACATAATCTCTGAAGTCATCAAATTTTGGATAAACAGTTCTCAAGTAATCACCATCGATGTTGAAAACTTTACCTAAGTGGGCTCTGAATCCAAATGGGAGTAGCGCATCTTCAATAAGTGAAACCAAGTAAGGTACTTCGTAGTCATTCTTCCAAGTGAAGTGAATACATACCGTCTCGCGACCATTTGCAGGGCTCATCCAATGATCATCTGCTGCGATTGAGCGAATCTCGGTGACGAGTAATTTCTCACCAAAGTTATGAGAGATCTTTTCAACTGCTGCAAATGCCTCCGCTGCTCGCTCCGAGGGAACAAAGAATTCACTCTGTAATTCGTTACCAGCACTAGGGTTTGCATCGATTCTAAAGTGAGGCAGACGCAGGTGCCATGGACCAGCAACACCGAATTGTTCAGTTGATGCCGTTGGATCTACTCCGAAAATAGGATGCGCTTTTTCAGTTCGTGCAGGCGTTCCAAAGTAAGTATCTGGTGTTGGGGTCTTTGATTTGAACCAAACATCTCCAACTTTTTCGCCAGCCCATGTAGTGAAGTAACTGACGTTATATGCACCCGATAGGACTTCAACAATGTTCTCACCAAAAGTCTTCACTGGCATATTTCCATAAACTGTTTGAAAGATTTCAAATGTAGGTTGAATATCAACTTCAAATGATGTTGCGATACCAGGCAGACCTAATGCAACGACAGATGCATAAAATTGCGAATCAACACCACGAGTCAATGTACGGATTGTTCCATCAGGCCCCATGAGATTTACAGATTTGATGGCTGTATGAAGTGCGCCATTTTTGATACCTGAACCGTGAGATCCAGTTGCAACTGCTCCACCGATTGAAATATGAGGAAGTGAAGCCAAGTTATGAAGTGCCCATCCACGTGCATGTAGAAATTCAGAAACGACTGCGTAATTCATTCCTGCATTGATTGTTGCCGTTTTTGTCTCTGGATGAATTTCAAGTTCACTAGGCATCGCATCAAGTATTACCGCGGTATGTCGAGTATCAGCGATTGTGTTGAAGCAGTGAGCTGAACCGCGGGCACGAATCTTTTCGGAATTGGAAACTACTTCTGCAAGCTCATCAATTGATTTTGGATGAAGAGTCTGCGCATCATGAAAATTGATATTGGTCGCCCAGTTTTGCTTAGCCATATTCTTAGATCCAATCCATTTTCGTGAGCCCTAATCTTAACCAGCGGCTAGTTTAGCGGGATGAAATAAGTTTAGAATCACACGAGTTGAAAATGGCTCTCTCTAAATTTCAATATGGCTCGAAGCTGGATATTTTTCTGCATCCTTACCGTTGAGAATATGGACAAACCCATCTCCGTATACGCTCCAGATTTTGAGATTATTTGTCACAATCGCTGTACTTTCATCTATTCCCACAATTCTCACTCCTTCTGGCGCCTTGAGAAATAATTGCACTGCGCTCTCAGGTATCCACTTGAAGAACTTGTTGTAGTGAGGGACAACACGAATATTTGGTAATAAGCCGAGTCCAATTTCTCCCGCTTCTTTCATTTTTCGAAAGTGAGGAATATCGGGACCAAATGCCATCGCTCCAGCGCTACATCCTGCAAGTGAGGTCCCTGATTTCCAACTTGTAACAATGGCTTCCCAGACTGGAGTGCCGATGAGTGTTTGAGCTAAATAATGTGGGTCACCGCCACTGAGATAAATAAGTCCCGCCCCTTTTATTTCCTCTGCATAATCAATTCGCATTGCATCTTCACGAGTAAAAATTGGAAGAAAAACTTGTTGTGCGCCAATTCGATCTGCTTGCTCTTTGCCAATTCTTTCCCAATATCGCAATCTCTCGCTGCTCTCTTGTCCAGCAGCGGTGGCGAGTTGTACATAGCGAAGAGACGGTCCGCTTTGAATCAGTGACTTCTCAAATTCGGCCATTACGGGCAGATATTCTCCAGAGCCAACTAGTGCCAAATTACCAAATCCGCTCATTTCTAAAACGTACTCTATTTATTACTCATATCGATTGCGCTAGCATCACGACATGATTACTCAGCGCAAACTTGGCCCATATTCTGTCTCAGCAATTGGTATGGGTTGCATGCCATTCTCATTCCCTAACGATCGCTATCCAGGATTGACGCAGCAGCAAGATGTTGCAATCGGAGTGATTCATCAAGCACTCGATGCTGGTATTTCCCTTCTCGATACTGCCGATATTTATGCGCCTAGTTGGAACTCTGTTGGCCACAACGAAATTATTGTTGGAAAAGCATTTGCTTCTTGGAAGGGAACACCTGAGCAAAAAGCAAAAGTTGTCATTGCTACAAAGGGTGGCATTACTCGCGAAAATAATGGAACGATGTTCGGCATTCCTGGACGCGATGCATCAAAGAATTATCTCTATCGCGCTGTTGAGGCTTCTGCGCTAAAGCTAGGACTTTCAAAGATTCCATTGTGGCAGCACCACCGAACAGATATTTCTCTCACCTACGAAGCACAGTTTGAAAATATTATGACTTTGAAAGAACACGGATATGTAGCGCAAATTGGCGTAAGTAATGTCAATGCAAAAATGCTTCTCCATGCAATCAAAGCTGGAGGTCGCCCTGAAGAAGGCGGCATTATTTCTGTACAAAATGAATTTAGCCCAAACTATCGCCATGCCGCAGATGTCATAGATATTTGTACTGAATATGGAATTGCTTATCTTCCGTGGTCACCATTAGGCGGAGGCGAAAACTTTGCAAAGATTGCAACCGGTGAACTAGGTGCATTCAAGAAAATGGCAGATAGCAAGGGTGTATCACCATATGCGCTCACAATTGCATGGCATCTCAATCAATTCCCTACATCAATTCCAATTCCTGGTGCCTCAAAGGCATCATCAATTTTGGATTCACTTTCAGGAGTTGATATCAAACTAACTGAGAGTGAAATAGCAGAACTCAATGCGAGCTGTCCAACAAATACTCCAGAGAGCCAAGAACTTCTCGATGATCTGAAGTTCCCAGCCTAAAGACAAATAAAGTCTTGCTTCTTACACATTAAAAAATTGACGTGCATTACCGTTCATAAGTTTGGCTATAAGGGCTTCGACTTCATTGCGTTGGATATAGTCATCTCTTAGGAGTTGATCTATCGATCGGGCAATTCCTTCTCGAGCCATTTGTGCATGACCTGGAATGAGCTCCACGGGTACGAAGTCACCACCAAATGTGAATATTTTGTTGTGGGGGACAGTTACAAGAAACTTCGAGAGAAATTCTGTGGAGGTAATTGGATCAATAATCCATGACCAACACATGTCCACATAAACGTTCGAAAAGTGTTTCGCCATGGCTAAAAGTTCATTGTGCATAGGGTAGGTAATGTGCATCAATACAAAGCGAATATTTGGAAAGTCAGAGATTATTGACTGGAGGTGTTCTAAATTTTTCTTGACTCTATGTAAATTCATATGATTTGCACCAGCAACATAACCTGTATGTATTTTTACAGGCAAGTTATATTTCTCAGATTCCTTGAGTGCATATCTAAAGAGATTGTTTCCTACTGCGTTGTATTCATCTGTACTTATCGAGCCCTTATTCAAAAGATATCGGGTCATAATCTTGCTCGCATCAACATCAGATACTGCGTGAAAATTCAGATCCCGCCAATATGCACACGGATCCTTTATTGAAATAGCACTCTCTCCCCATTTACGAAGTGCAGCCGCTATGGCGTTGTGGGCATCATCGAGGGAAGTAATCTCATTTCCCAAAATACGGGCAAGAACGCTGATATCCCATTGAGTTGCAATCTTGAGTGTTCCAAAGTCATGGCTAAAGAGGTCGGGGTCAATTGGATCATCGCGGTAGACCTCATCGAAATCTAATGAATTGATTTGTATATGGTCTATCAAAGTTTTCTTTTGAAGAATATCTCGATAAAAACCTGGCTTTACATGCTCGTTGAGTAATTGTGTAACTTCGTTGCAGTTTGAAGCATCTACGTCATCGATATCCCACAATATTTTGAGAGATTTACGCAAACATTGTCCATACCCCGTACCTCTGGTGTTCTTATAGAAAGGAGATACCAAGTTCCATTTTTCGGTGGAATTCGCTTCCTTACCGAAAAACCGATCGAAATCATTTTGAGGCATACCTGCAGATAAAAGATCTGAGTCTAAATAGTGGCTAAAAAGGTATGAGAAATCTAAGTTTCCCTTTTTCTTATCTTCGATTCTCCGAATCTCAGGAGGAAGGTGCTCATGTGTGTCTTGGAAATGTGTCTGCGAGATCATTTCTCTCAAGTTCGAGTTGGGTTGTCTACTCGCTTCTGGCATTCCCACAGATTAGTACGGAGATCCATCTCTCACAATGAGGCATAGAAAAATTATCTAAGCAATAAATTCAGACCTGCAAGGGCTGCGCTTACTAGCGTGATATTTTGAAAAAGTTCCTGATTGAGCTTATTGATGACTTTGCGGCCCAACATTGCTCCAATAGGCACCATAGGTATCGCGGGCAATATGTAGGTAAGTGAATGAAAATTCAGTAATCCCAATGCGAGAGTAAAAGGAAGTTTGAAAAGATTGACCATAAAGAAAAGCCAGGCATTGTTTCCCATAAATTTCAAGACAGTATTTTTGCGCAGTAAAAGATAGATGCTCATTGGGGGACCACCAGAATTAGCGACCATGCTCATAAAACCAGTCATCAGTCCAAGGCTCAAACGCAACGTCTTGGGATATCGTAAATTCAGGCTGAAGTTATTTTTTTGTAGCCTTTGAGTGATGGGATAGAAAGAAACTAAAAGTAGGACGATTACGCCTATCGTGTGTTTGAGAGAAATATTTGTCGAGCGCGATAGAAAGAAAACTCCCGCAAATACTCCAAAAATTATTGGCCAAATAAGACTACGAATCATCTTCCACTCGACATGCTTTTTATAGACGCCAATAGCAAAAAGATCACCCGTAATTAAAAGTATGAGCATGACGCCCATAGATTCTTTAGCAGGAAGCAATGTGGCCAAGAGTGCAGCATTGACCATTCCAATGCCACCGATTGCAGTTTTAGAAAAACCAGTAAGAAAACCGATCAATGCCAAAAGCAGGATTAGGGCGAGAGACATTTCATAAAGATAACGTACTTATTTCTTTTTCCATCCATATGGACACATTGGCTTAGATGCAATTATCTTCTGGACAGTCTTGCCTTTTACACATGTAATGGGATAGCCCTGAATCTTCTGAGGTTGATTTTTATTTCCTGGCGAATTATTAGAAGTCGCGGTCGTATTTTTTACTTTACTATTATTGAGCGTACCAGTGAGCTTGATTTTTACTATTGGACTGGAATATGTGAATCCATATGCACCAAGGTGAAGCCAACCATTCTTTTCACTTACAACAGTAGTCCCCACTTGCTGAGTTCCGTTTTCATTGGTAATCGAAACTGTTGCTGAGATTGGAGCAGTAGTAAAGTTATAGAGACAGCGAGCAACATCAGAACGCATTACTAAATCATAAGTGCCGATTGCAAGTGAGGTTCCGTCCACTCTGTAATGCATTCCTGCAACTTGATAATTCAAGAATCCATTTACAAAATCAGGTGCACCGGGTGAATATGCCGCAGAATTAGTTGTTACAAGTCCAATCATTTGATTCTTATCCTGCAAGCAAGAATTAGATGCATTTGCCACATTATTTGCAACGGTAGAGAAGAACCAAGCGCGATGTTCGCCACTTGCTGTATTTTTCATAACACCAGAAAGTTGCTTGATCCATTCTATAGCGCCAAAATTTCCTGCGTTATTACTCACCCACCAACTCACTTGATCGCTACTTCTGAAATAGTATGGAGTAGGAAGACTTGCCTCTTGCTCATCCGTTAGATTCACAGATATTTCTGGCACCAATACGGGATTGGCCTCAACTCGTATTCGGTTTTGAGTGCTATCAATTTTCTCAATTGAAATATTAGGATCCGTCAGGCGGCCATTGAGCCAACCAGTAACAGTGTTTGGTAAATGAAGCGTCAAGGCGACCCTTTGTTTCTCAGACAGGTCGACTTTCGTTGAACTAGCTAAATCTTTACCAACATAACCTTCGACAACTGAATTGAGATCAAAAATAAATAGTTTCTTAGTATTTGAAGGTAAATATGCATCCATCAATACTTTTACATCGTATGTGTCGGTACCGCCCATGTTTGTAACGCCAGGTACTTGCCAACTGGTTGGAGTAGATGCCTCAGGAAATCCACGAGCTGGATTTGCGGGGAAAGTCTTGCCATCGGTGCCACCGAGTAAATTTGCTTTTACTAGCGCAGTATTTGAATCTGGTGCAATAGCAAGCCCCTCAATACATAATGTATTAATAGTTGCACTACATACAGGTAAGTAGATGCGCATTCCTATACCTGTATCACCTGTGCATGGCGCGGCATCGAGTGATTCACATGGAAGACGGTTTTTAATATTCTCACCTGGAATGTTATTGACAATATTTTCGACATCGGATTCAGGCATAGCAAAAACTTCGGAATATCCAGTTCCCATCTCCGCAAAGGAATCAACAAGCAGGTGCCTATTGGTGGAAGCGGCACTAACGGGCTGAGCAGCAGTGCTTATGAGCGCCACGACAATCACGGCGATAAAGGATGGTCTTCTCAACCACATTTAGTAATTGTGAACCTTAATTTTCAAAATGTCTATCAAGAGCCTCGGCAAACGTAATTAGCGCGAGGTGCGCTGAACCCGAGCCACTTTGGGGCTCCTCACTGGTACCGTCGCGGCATGAAGAGAGTCATGCGAATTTCGTTCATTCTTGCACTTGCCGTGTTACTGATTCCTATGACGGCGCAAGCGGTCGGAAAGAGCGTTCAGGTAAAATTGGATTTCACGAAGCCGGCAAGCCAAGCCCTTCATTGCGATGGAATCACGGTCCCAATCACTTATAAATTAGTAGCCCCGATTGCAAAAGATAGTTTGTTCAATGTTGCAATATATAACAATGGTGCATTCGAACAGACATTGAAAATGAAGATAGATGCAAATGGCGTTATTAAAAGACTTAATGGTCAGGAATGGTATGGAAATTCTGGCGGCAACCCAATGCCACATGAATGGTACGTATACCCGATAAATAGCGATCCTCAAGAATTGTGTTCCCAAATGAAATCAGATGTGTCCTTTGCAAAATCTAGATATACGGCTTACAAATCAATTGTCGCCATATTTGTAGTGCGCTCAAAAATTTAGGTATTCGCTCAAGCCTTGAATTTTATTTTAACTAGAGATGCAAATGTATGGATTATCGTGGGGCGGGTCGGGCTCGAACCGACGACGACCGGATTATGAGTCCGGGGCTCTAACCAACTGAGCTACCGCCCCTGGGGCAATAGTGAAACTTTACTGCATCATAAATATTTGAGACTCAGTTCTATAGTCACATTCAAGCGCAATTCTTGTATCTTGAGATTTTTTGAAGTAGCACAAGTATGCGTGGTTGATAGTCTTGCCATATAAATAGCACGAGGGGGAAATCATGGATACATCAGCCAAATGCCCATATACGGGAGCAAAACTTGCCGATGAAGGTAAATACAATCGCGACTGGTGGCCAGATCAATTAGATCTAAAGATTTTGCAACACAACTCTCCTCTTGCCGATCCTATGGATAAGAAATTTAGCTACGCAAAAGAATTCAAGTCATTAGATATGAAAGCATTAGTGCGCGATCTTGAAGCGTTGATGACAGATTCTCAAGAATGGTGGCCAGCAGATTACGGACACTATGGACCATTCTTTATTCGAATGGCTTGGCATAGCGCTGGTACATATCGCACAAGTGATGGTCGCGGTGGTGGCGGTGCAGGTATGCAACGTTTCGCACCACTCAATAGCTGGCCAGACAATGTGAACTTAGATAAAGCACGTCGTTTGCTGTGGCCAATTAAGCAAAAGTATGGCAAAAAGATTTCATGGGCAGACTTAATGATTCTGACTGGAAATATTGCAATCGAATCTATGGGACTAAAAACATTTGGTTTTGGTGGCGGACGCGAAGATGTGTGGGAACCGGATGAGACTTATTGGGGCAAAGAAGCACAGTGGCTTGCTGATGAGCGCTATAGCGGAGATCGTGAATTAGATAATCCACTAGCAGCCGTTCAGATGGGACTCATTTATGTAAATCCTGAAGGACCTAATGGAGTTCCTGACATTTTAGGATCTGCTCGCGATATTCGTGAAACTTTTGCGCGTATGGCTATGAATGATGAAGAAACTGTTGCACTCATTGCTGGTGGACATACATTTGGTAAGGCACATGGCGCTGCATCACCTGAAAAATATGTTGGCGCAGAACCAGAAGGTGCACCTATAGAGCAGATGGGCCTAGGTTGGAAGAATACGTTCGGAAACGGAAATGGCGCCGAAACAATCTCGAGTGGGCTAGAAGGTGCATGGACTCCAACTCCTACGCAGTGGGATAACACATATTTCAAAACTCTTTTCAAATATGAATGGGTGCAAACAAAGAGTCCAGCTGGTGCAACGCAATGGATACCTTCTGATGAATCTGCGAAGAAAGCAGTTCCGGATGCTCACATCGATGGAAAGACTCATGCACCAGTTATGTTCACAACAGATTTAGCGCTTCGAACAGATCCTTCGTATGAAAAGATTTCTCGACGCTTCTTAGATAACCCAGATCAATTTGCAGATGCATTTGCTCGCGCTTGGTTTAAGTTAACTCACCGAGATATGGGACCTAAAAATCGTTATTTAGGACCACTTGTGCCAAAGGAAGATTTGATTTGGCAAGATCCACTTCCAAAGGCAAGCAAAGTAAAGCTAACTGAGAAGAAGATTTCTGCGTTGAAAAAGTCCATTCTGGACTCTGGACTTACAACTTCTCAATTAGTCATAACTGCGTGGGCATCGGCTTCAACTTTCCGCGGTACAGATAAGCGCGGTGGTGCCAACGGTGCCCGTATTGCACTTGAACCACAGCGTAATTGGGAAGCAAATAACCCTAAAGAACTTGCAAAAGTTCTCAAGAAGTTAGAAAAGATTCAAAGTGATTTCAATTCAAAGAATAAGAAATCACCAGTCTCACTTGCAGACGTCATCGTCCTAGGTGGAAGCGCAGCAATTGAAGTGGCAGCTCAAAGGGCGGGCCATAAAGTCTCTGTTCCATTTAGGTCAGGCCGTGCTGATGCGACGCAAGAGCAGACAGATGTTGCATCTTTCGCAGTCTTAGAACCAGCAGCTGACGGTTTCCGTAATTTTGTGAAATCCGGAAATACAGTGCCGGCTGAATATCAGTTAGTAGATCGCGCAGCGCTACTAACACTTACTGCTCCAGAGATGAGTGTTCTCGTTGGTGGTTTGCGTGTACTTGGTGCTAATGCCGATGGTTCAGATATCGGAGTTTTCACTAAAAAGAAGGGAGCGCTAACAAATGACTTCTTTGTCAACGTGTTATCTCCTAAAACTTCCTGGGCACCAAAGAAGGGCACAGAACTATTTGAGGCCCATGATAATAAAACGGGAGCAGTGAAGTGGACAGGTTCTCGCGCTGATTTAGTCTTTGGTTCTAATTCTATTTTGCGCGCCATTGCAGAGGTTTATGCCAGCAACGATGCGCAAGAGAAGTTTGTTCACGACTTTGTTTCCGCCTGGAATAAGGTCATGGAATTGGATCGCTTCTAAATCACATAGTGTCCGCGCTGTCTTTGGGATAACTCACAGGCAGTAGTTGTAGGCTCGTATATATGAAATTTCGCTTCCTTTTAGTCATTCTTACTGCATGTGTAATGCCTGCCAATATTTTGCAAGCACAAGCCGCACCGCTATATGTTTTTCCTGTCTCTGATTGCAAAGTGACATATGCACACTCACACCATGACTACCCTGCCACAGATATTTTGGGCAAAAAAGGCTGCACTTTTGTAGCGATTACCGCTGGGACTATCGATGAGGTCAATCGTGTTGATAAATACAACTACAAAACTAATTTAGGCGCAGATCGTGGAGGGCTATTTGTTTCATTGATCGGTGATGATGGAGTTCGATATTACGGCTCACACTTGAAATCTGTAGCTGTTGGAATTGAAGCAGGTGTACGAGTTGAAGCGGGAACAGTAATTGGAAAATTAGGAGATTCCGGTGATGCAAAGGGTACGGCGCCACATATTCACTTTGGAATTTCTTGGCCAACACCACTTGATGCACAAGCTTGGTGGGTACGTCGTGGTGAGTTATATCCGTGGAAATATTTAGATGCGTGGAAAGCGGGAAAAGATATTTCTCCTGCGAAGACAATTGCTGCACTTAAATTAAAAATTGGTGAAGTTCCAGCAATTCCAAAAAAATAGGCCCCACCGGTTTCCCGATGAGGCCTATCTTAAAGCGGTTTACTAATTAGGCAGGATTAACTGCATCAGCCTGAGGACCCTTTGGACCCTGTACGACCTCAAATGAAACTGCCTGACCCTCTTCAAGGGACTTGTAACCGTTTCCTTGAATTGCTGAGTAGTGAACGAATACATCTTGTCCGCCACCATCAACTGCAATGAAACCGAAACCCTTTTCAGAGTTGAACCACTTAACTGTGCCTGTTGCCATGTTTTTACTTTTCCTTCGATATGTGGGTGTTCCGAGAA
>CANFXM010000045.1 GCA_947451045.1 Actinomycetota bacterium
AGAAATATTAATCCGATCTTGCTAACAATTTCAGTATTCTTTAGCTCAACACTATTAGCACTTCTTGCATTGCATCCAGGTTATTTTCCTACTTTTATTCTTCTACCTACAGTCTCGACGCTGCTTCTAGCATTTCTTCGAATGGCAATAGCATTGAAAGAGGCCCGAAATATAGGTGAAGAACGAATACTTGCTAGAACTGACGAACTTACTGGTTTACCTAACAGGCGCAAGTTGATTAGCGAATTAGTTTTATTCGAAAGCAAAGATGGCGCACTTCTTCTCTTGGATCTCGATGGTTTCAAACCAGTAAATGACACACATGGTCATGAAGTTGGCGACTTAGTACTGCAACAAGTCGCATCACGATTTGAAAGAGCCCTTCCGCCAGATGCCCTTCTTGCTCGTTTAGGAGGCGATGAGTTTGGGGTAATTCTGCAAGGAAGTTACGAGCGAACAATGGAAGTGGCTCTGGCCTTACATGCAACCTTGAGTTATCCATTCCTTATACGCGAACACAACATCCATATTGGAGTCAGCATCGGCCATATTACAAACGATGGCTCTCAAGACTTATTGCGAAAAGCTGATCTGGCGATGTATGAGGCAAAGAAAAACGGCTTGGGAGTCTTTGCTGGCTAAGTAGTTTTGATCTCTTGCAATCTAGCGAGTGATTCAAGGCGCTCTGTTGCATGATCCACAATTTTCTGAGGATATTGATTCTTGTAACCATTATTTGAAAGCCAAGGTTCATGTATTTCTTCGGCTGAAAGATGTAGAAGTTCTGGGACGTATCGACGGATGTAATCGCCGTTGGGATCGAAACGTTTGCCTTGCTCAATGGGATTGAAAATTCTGTAATAAGGAGAAGCGTCCGTTCCGCATCCAGCCGTCCATTGCCATCCGTGCGAGTTGGAGGCGACATCAAAATCCACTAAATGTTCCATAAAGAAATTTGCCCCATGTTGCCATTCCAAATGTAAATCCTTTACCAAAAACGAGGCAACAACCATGCGAGTGCGATTGTGCATCCAACCTTCTAAAAGCAACTGCCGCATTGCAGCATCTACAAATGGGTACCCAGTTTTACCTTCACACCAAGCTTGAAATTTTTCATCGGGTTTGTTGTATCTCATATCTGCAAATTTTGGGGCATAGTAATCGTTGTCAGTATGAGGATTGTGAAAAAGGACATCGGCATAAAATTCACGCCAAGCAATTTCTTTTCGAAATACATCGTGAGCTTTGCTCTCGCCTAATTCAGCCAAAAGCGTACGGGGATGTATTTCGCCCCATTTCAATGGAGCACTTAATTTACTTGTGCCATCTTTTCCTGAAAAGTTTCGATCTTCATCATAAGCATCAAGAGCGTTCTTTTGGAAATACCTAAATCTTTCTAATGCTGATGTCTCTCCCGCAGGTGTTATTTGTGCGCCTCCGGGCAATTTCCATTCTGGAAATTCACGTGCGAAAGAAACTGGTTTTATCGCTGGAATTTCTTGTGGTGTAACCGCTGGCTTGCGCCACCCATGCACACACCACGCTTTATAAAAGGGCGTGTAGACACGGTACGGAGTTCCATCACTTGGTTTACGCACTCTTCCTGGTGCAACTGCGTATGGACTTCCTGTACGCACTATTGGAATTCCAGCTTCTTCACATTTTTGATCACGAGCCGCGCCATAGGGTTCATACTCTGCTGAAATATGCACCGAGGTTGCATCATATTTCTGCATTAGATCTTTGAGAACTTCGATGTAATTTCCGCTTATCACGTGCAGCCCACCATCTAAAGATTTATCAAGTGAATGAAGTGATTCTCTAAGGTATGCCAGGCGTTTAGTACCCGCTGTTTTTATCAGCGCTTTATCTAAAATAAAGACTGGAACAATTTCGCTACCTGCCTCTATTGCTGCAAGTAGAGCAGGGTGATCAGAAATACGCAGATCTCTGCGAAACCACATGATGCTGCGCGGTGATGCCATGGCTGATTCAATCATTTTGAATCAGATAAAGCACTTCTAAATTAGCTGTGGAGTTGCTCCACTGTTGCATCCCAGCCTTGAACATCTTCTGGCTTGCGTGGTGCTTTACCAATGTAGCGGGCCGATGGACGAATCAAACGTCCGGTGCGCTTTTGTTCCAAGATATGTGCAGACCAACCAGCGGTGCGTGCTGCAGTAAACATGGAGGTAAAGAGGTGAGAAGGCACCTGAGCAAAATCCAAAATAATCGCTGCCCAGAACTCAACGTTTGTTTCAAGAACACGATCCGGTTGGCGTTCATGAAGCTCTTTCAGCGCTGCCTTTTCTAGCGCTTCTGCGACTGCATACCGTGGAGCATTTAATTCTTTTGCAGTACGACGCAATGTGCGCGCACGTGGATCTTCAGCGCGATATACACGGTGACCAAATCCCATTAAACGTTCTTTGCGATCTAATAAACCTTTGACGTAGGCAGTTGCATCGCCAGTCTTCTCAACTTCTTCAATCATGTGCAATACACGCGACGGAGCTCCACCATGGAGTGGGCCAGACATTGCACCAATCGCACCCGAGAGTGCGGCGGCAACATCTGCACCAGTTGAAGCAATTACTCTGGCTGTAAATGTTGAAGCATTCATGCCGTGTTCTGCAGCAGAAACAAAATATGCATCAATCGCGCGAACATGTGCAGGATCTGGTTCACCGCGCCAGCGAATCATCATTCGCTCTACAACAGTGTGAGCCTTATCAATTTCAGATTCTGGAACTGGTGGTGCAGTTACTCCACGTGCTGCTTGTGCTAAATACGAAAGCACCATGACAGATGCGCGCGCTAAGTTGCTGCGGGCTTCTGTATCGTCAATATCTAGAAGTGGTTTGAAACCCCAAGCTGGTGCCAGCATTGAAATTGCTGCTTGCACATCCACTCGTACATCACCTGAGTGCACTGGGAGTGGAAACTTTTCTGCATTCGGTAGTCCTGGATTGAATTCATCATCGACAAGAAGTCCCCAAACATTTCCAAAGGAAACTCTTCCTACAAGATCTTCAATATCGACACCACGGTAACGAAGAGCACTACCTTCTTTATCTGGCTCAGCAATCTCTGATTCAAAAGCGATAACACCTTCTAGCCCTGGCTTGAAATCATCAGACACACTGCGCTCCTTTATTTGTAATTACGAGCCTAATTCTGCACCTATTCAGAGGTGTTGCGAACCACTCAAATCTCAAGATGACGCGAAGACCAAAGTGACGTTAGATACATCCATGGAAGAAAACCCGCTTGACCGAGATGCCATCAGGGCAATGCGCCGTTCATACGGTGAGGTTGGTTTGGAGTCACTTCCCGATGATCCATTTGTCGCATTCTCGGGATGGCTGGCAGAAGCGGCTTCGGTGCCGGCAGTTGTTGAAGCAAATGCAATGGTGCTTTCAACTTTAGGTGATGAGAATCAAATAAGTACACGAACAGTTTTACTCAAAGATATTTCTGAAGGTGGCTTTACATTCTTTACAAATTACACATCACGTAAAGCACGAGCGATGGAACTCAATGAACAGGTAACTCTTCTTTTTCCTTGGTTTGCGATGGAACGCCAAGTATCCATAAGTGGGATTGCTGAAAAAGTAAGTGAACAAGAATCTGCTGATTACTTTCGAACTCGTCCTTGGTCGAGTCAAATTGGTGCATGGGCTAGTCATCAATCTTCGCCGCTATCATCGCGCGAAGAACTCGAGCAGCGATTTGCAGGTGCTTCGCAAAAATGGCCAGAGGGAAGCACTGTTCCTGTTCCACCACATTGGGGTGGCTATCGGGTCACTCCACTTGAAATTGAATTCTGGCAAGGTCGATATTCAAGATTGCACGACCGATTGCGATATGAGAGGACTAACACAACTTCTGATTGGATAATCACTCGTTACTACCCTTAGGCTAACCCTGTGAGCAACGATATAAAGATCCCAGATAACATCAAACCAAAAGATGGACGATTTGGTTGTGGCCCTTCAAAGATTCGCCCAGAAGCACTGAGCGCATTAGCAAATAGTGGCGCATCAATCCTTGGTACATCGCACCGACAAAAACCGGTAAAAAATGTTGTACATAATGTTCGCGAAGGCCTGTCATCACTCTTTGCATTACCTGAAGGATATGAAGTTGTACTTGGCAATGGTGGGTCAACGGCATTTTGGGATATTGCAACATTTGGATTGATTGAAAAACGTTCACAGCATCTAGTATTTGGCGAATTTTCTTCAAAGTTTGCATCTGCATCAGCTGAAGCACCATTCCTCGGTGATCCAACTGTTATCAAATCAGAACCTGGAACACACCCTGTTGCAGTTGCTGAAGCGGGCATCGATGTTTACGCACTCACACATAATGAAACAAGCACTGGTGTTTCAATGCCAATTATTCGCCCAGCAGGAACTGATGGGGCACTGGTATTAGTTGACGCAACAAGTGCAGCTGGCGGACTTAGCGTCGATATGAAGCAATGCGATACCTATTATTTTGCTCCACAAAAATCATTTGCATCCGATGGTGGTCTTTGGATTGCCGTTATGAGCCCTGCTGCTATCGCACGTGCAGAAAAAATTAAAGCTGACAAGCGTTGGGTCCCTGCATTTTTTGATCTTGGAATTGCGATTGAAAATTCTCGTTTGGATCAAACATATAACACTCCAGCACTTGCCACATTGATTCTTCTGGCAGAACAGATTGAATGGATGAATAGCAATGGCGGACTTTCTTTCGCAGCCGGACGCAGTGCGCAATCTGCATCCAAGTTGTATTCATGGGCAGAAAAAACTTCTTATACAACGCCATTCGTAACGGATCCTGCAATGCGTTCAAATGTCGTAGGAACTATTAACTTCGATGATTCAATTGATGCAACAAAGGTTGCTGCCGCGCTAAGAGCAAATGGAATTGTTGATACGGAGCCTTACCGCAAGCTAGGAAAGAACCAATTGCGTATTGGTATGTTCCCTGCGGTTGAACCAAGTGATATTGACGCACTCACCGCGTCAATTGATTTTGTTGTCGCAGCTCTCTAAATAATTCATGCCTCTCACCTTCAAGCGTGACAAGGTATTTTGGACTGTCGCTCTTCAGTCAATTGTCATCAACTTTTATTTAGGTGGTTTTGGGCCAGCCCAGCCACTTCTTAGAGCCGATCAAGGAACTTCGCTCACTGTTGCGGGCTTACATGGAACCGCTATGGGTATCGCTGCTATTTTTGCCGGATTTAGTGTCCCTCACATGGTTCACAAATATGGACGCCACAAAACAATTTGGATTGGAGTAAATATTTTTAGTGTTGGTGTCCTCATGTTTGTATTAGGTCCTAATGTTGGGTTCACATTAGTGGCTACATTCCTGACTGGATTTGGTACATCAACAATTATTAGCAATATGGTGACTATTCTTGCGCAACATTACAAAAGCGCTGCAGCCTTGGCCATTCCTCAAACGAATGCCATTGGTTCGGTTGGATATGTCTTTGGCACTCTTATCGTTGGATTATTAGCAGGAACCACAATTAGCTGGCGCTATGGTCTTTTATTTCCATTACCGATTGCTTTAGCCACGTATTTGTATTCGCGCGATAAGCAAGCGCCTGTACATATTCCTCATGAGGATGGGCGCCAGCGCGGCAAACTTCCTATGCAATATTGGCTAGCGTGCTTCGGTTTCTTTTGCAGCATTTCTAGTGAATTCACCACAACTTTCTGGTCGGCCGCACTTCTACGAGATCGAGTTGGTTCCACTGCAGCAATCTCAACAATTTGTATTGTTTCGGTAGGTTCTGGAATGGCCGTGGGGCGTTGGTATGCGGGAATTCTCCTCAAGAGATTTAAAGTAGATCATCAATTAGCTGCAGTGATCGCGCTGCAGTTCATTAGTTTTATTATTTTTTGGTTCTCACACAATTTAGTTGGCTCACTTATTGCACTCTTTGGGGTGGGCTTAGGAATTTCTACTCAATTTAGTCTTTCATCAGTTCGATTGATTACCTTGAGTAATAAGAAACCAGATTTAGCTATAGCCCGTAGCTCTATTGCCGCTGGACTTGCTATCGGTCTAGCTCCATTTATGTTGGGTGTGCTTGGAGATCATCTTGGTATCTCCCGTGCCTACCTTATGGTTCCAGTATTAATTGCAATCTCTTTCGCAATTACACTCTGGATTCCATCAAAAATTGATAGCCTTACAGCGTGAATTACAAGACACGTCGCTTAGTAACTCTTATTACTCTATTCGGTTTGATTGTTCTTATTGCTATTAGCGCCCTTTAAAATACTACTTACTGTTATATCTTCTGGAAGTTCTAATCTGTTCTTGTAGCGCAAATAGATAAACAAGGTTGCGCCCAAAGAAATAACACCACAAGCAGCAATCGTTTTACGAGTTCCTATAAGTTCAGCCATAACTCCAATGAGTGGTGAACCAAAAGGAGTCCCTCCCATAAAGATAAGTAAATACAGACCCATGACGCGCCCTCTGATTGCTGGATCACAATTGACTTGAATAATTGAGTTCGCCGTGATCAGTGTTGTAAGAGCAGAAAGTCCGCAAACTGGTAACCAGATTGAATATGCCGTGTACGTCGGCATCACAGAAAGAATAATAACAATCATAGAAAATATAATCCCAGCTCTAACAACAAATATTGATTTTCTGAAATTCTCAAGTCGCGCAGAAATGAGGGCACCACTAAGAGAACCAATGGCGATAAAGGTTCCAAGTAAGCCATAGGAAGCAGGGCCTTTACCAAATACTTTAGTCGCCATAAGTGCATTGAATATTTGAAAATTCAAACCAAAGGTTGCAATAAAGAAGACCATGGCCATAACAACATATAGATCTGGTCGTGCCCTAACGTATGCAATTCCTTCGCGCACATTCGTCATTGAGGTGCTTCGTTCAATAGTAAAGAAGGCATCTTCATTGAGCTGTGTCAGCGCAAGAATGACAAATAGGTATGAGAATGCATTGAAAAGAAAGGATGGTCCGGTACCAAAAGCGGCAATCAAAAATCCTGAAACTGCCGGCCCTATCAGGCGCCCTGCATTGAAATTTGCTGAATTCAAACTCACTGCATTTGGAATATCTTCTGGTCCTACAACCTCAGAAGTAAAACTCTGACGTACAGGGCCATCTATTGCCGTTGATACACCCAATGCAAATGCCAAGAGAAAAACGTGCCATAGTTTTACAGCATGGCTCATTACTAAAATTCCCAAAACCGCTGAAGCAACGCCGCCGGCAATATTGGTGTAAATCAAAACTTTTCTCTTATTGAAACGATCGGCAAGCGCGCCGCCGTGCAAACTAAAAAGCAATACTGGAGCAAACTGAAGCGCGGTCACTAAACCTAGATATGTTCCGCTATGAGTAAGTTCGAGAACTAACCAATCTTGTGCGATGCGTTGAGCCCATGAACCAATATTTGAAACTGCATTTGCAGGAAAAAGTATTTGGAAGTTTCTATGGCGAAATGAGCGCCAATTGCCTTCTTCGTTTACCGAAAGACGCATTACTCTTCTCTCATGACGACATCGACCACTAACTTGCGTGCTGCTGTAACCCTAGTCGTAATCGGAACCATTTGTTGGCTGGTGGCAGCAATTATCGCAATATTACTCGGTGCGGTTGCAAAGATTATTTGGACATGCTTTGTTGGAGCAGCACTCGGCGTAATAGGAATCCGTTACACAATTCGCAGGTCTAGACGAAGTGGAATTTAGGCTTCTAGCTGACCAGCAATTCCACGAAGTACCCGACCGAGGCGTTCTGCTTCAGTAGCATTTGGATGACGACCTTGACGAAGACCATTTCCAACTTTGTCTAGAATTTTTATTGTGTCTTCAATCATTGCAGCGAGATCGTCAGAATTCACACGACTATTTTCTGCAAGTGAAGGTGGCGCATCAACGATTACAACGGAGAGTGCTTGTGGTCCACGACGGCCATCTGCAACACCGAACTCAAGTTTTGTTCCAGGCTTTACAGTGGACACACCTGCAGGAAGTGAACTTGCAGCGAGATAAACATCTTCGCCTTCTTCTGATGCAATAAATCCAAAACCTTTTTCAAGGCTAAACCATTTGACGCGGCCTGTAGGCATGGCGGGGGCTCCTAGCTAATTCAGTATTCGTGTGGGCCGCAGGGGTGCGGGCATGAGGCAAGTTTATCTCACAACACATGGTTGACGTAACCCCTTTTTATGCGGGGAATATTAGAGAGTGGCCTCGCTATGCGCACCACAGCCGTGGTCAACAGATACGACGCGAGCATCTTCTGGTGAAATCGCATTAGCGCAAACACCAAATGATGAACGCAATGAACCTGCCATTTGTAAAAAGAAGCCGCATGAGTGACAAGGCTTTGGTGCAGATTGCGCGATAGGTGCTTTAGGTCCGCGATCTCCTTCATACCAACGCTTACTTGCTTGATCACGACCTTCAATAGACATAACACGTGCGCGACCAAAACCTAATTCGATTGCAAGTGCAGTATCTAATTCTTCATCAGCAGGAAGTGCCTGTGCACCTGCAACTAAACGTGTATCGCTAAGTGAACTTGGAACAATGTCGCCAACACCAACATCACCAGGTTGAATGCGATCAATGTATGGAATCCAGTCTGGTGCAAGGAGTGCATCTGGCCCTGGAAGAACTACGAGATCGCAAACAGTTGCATCTGACTCTTCATCAACTTTTGCAACGGTGACACACCAGCGCCAACCCTTATAACCAGGCAAATTCGCTTCAAATAAATATGTCGCAACTCGATTTTCATCATCAAATTCTGTCGAAATATATTCCCCAACATGTTCTGATTTTTCTGCTTCAAGTAAAAGAGCAGTGCGCACTAAATCGGTTGCATCAAAAGGCGCGTTTGTACTCTTTGAACTTTTCTTGAAGGCCATGGCATAAGGGTAAAGCAGAAGGCCGTCCTCGCGTTAATCGAGAACGGCCTTCGTAACTTCTAAGCGTGAATTTCTATATTAGAAATCCATATCTCCGCCGCCACCGCCAGCAGGAGCTGGTGCAGCCTTCTCTGGCTTGTCAGCGATTACTGCCTCAGTTGTAATAAAGAGTGCAGCAATGGATGCAGCATTTTGAAGTGCTGAACGAGTTACCTTGGCAGGATCAATAATTCCGGCTTTGATCATGTCAACATATTCACCTGTTGCAGCATTGAGACCGAAACCTGTTTCGAGGTTGCGTACTTTCTCAACAACAACTCCACCTTCAAGGCCAGCATTGACTGCGATCTGCTTGAGAGGCGCGTCAACTGATGCTTCAACAATCTTTGCACCAGTTGCTTCATCACCTTCGAGCTTGAGCTTTGCAAATGCAACCTTTGCTGCCTGAATTAGTGCAACGCCACCACCGGCAACAATGCCTTCTTCAACTGCAGCCTTTGCATTGCGTACTGCATCTTCAATGCGGTGCTTACGCTCTTTGAGTTCTACCTCAGTAGCAGCACCGGCTTTGATAACAGCAACTCCGCCAGCAAGCTTTGCAAGACGCTCTTGCAATTTCTCGCGATCGTAATCTGAATCGCTCTTTTCGATTTCAGAACGAATTTGTGTAACACGTCCCTTGATTTGAGCATCGTCTCCGCCGCCTTCAACAATTGTTGTCTCTTCCTTGCTGATAACAACTTTGCGAGCGCGTCCTAGAAGTTCAAGGCCGGCTTGATCAAGCTTGAGACCAACTTCCTCAGAGATAACAGTTGCACCAGTAAGTATTGCAATATCTTGCAACATCGCCTTGCGACGATCTCCAAAGCCTGGAGCCTTTACTGCTGCTGAACGGAAAGTTCCGCGAATCTTATTTACTACCAACGTTGCAAGTGCTTCACCTTCGACATCTTCAGCGATGATTGCAAGTGGTTTGCCTGATTGCATTACTTTTTCAAGAACAGGAACTAAATCCTTGATATTTGAAATCTTTGAGTTCACGATAAGAACGTAAGCATCTTCTAGAACTGCTTCCATACGATCTTGATCAGTAACGAAATATGGGCTGATATATCCCTTGTCGAATCGCATACCTTCTGTGAGTTCGAGTTCGAGTCCAAAAGTATTTGACTCTTCAACAGTGATAACGCCTTCTTTTCCGACCTTATCCATTGCCTCAGCAATCATCTCGCCGATAGTTGCATCTGCTGCAGAGATCGATGCTGTTGCTGCAATTTGTTCTTTTGAATCAACACTCTTAGCCATTGCACTGAGTTCAGTAACAATTGCTGCAACTGCCTTTTCAATTCCTCGCTTGAGAGCCATTGGGTTTGAGCCAGCAGCTACGTTGCGAAGACCTTCGCGAACAAGGGCTTGTGCCAATACCGTTGCTGTAGTTGTTCCATCGCCGGCGACATCATCTGTCTTCTTAGCAACTTCCTTTACAAGTTCGGCGCCAATCTTTTCCCATGGATCATCGAGTTCAATATCTTTCGCAATGGATACGCCATCATTTGTAATTGTTGGGGCGCCCCACTTTTTTTCCAATACAACGTTACGGCCGCGAGGTCCAAGGGTTACCTTGACCGCATCAGCCAATACATTCATTCCGCGCTCTAATCCGCGGCGGGCCTCTTCATTAAAGGCAATCTGCTTTGCCATCAGTTTTACTCCTCGAGTTTGATCGTGCTTGAACGGGGCGTTTTATCACTCACACCCCGAGAGTGCTAACGCCAAATCTACGGGAGTCATTCC
>CANFXM010000046.1 GCA_947451045.1 Actinomycetota bacterium
ATGGGTCTCCTTGTTTGGAAACCAACTCACGCCGTTGGTGATTCGCTAGAAAATTATGGCTTTGGAGTTTTCCAAAAATATTTACCTGTCGAGCGCGACCAAGCTAATTTCTTACGCGTTATCGGTGAATTCATTGAAGTACTCGAAGGCGATCTTCCAGATTCAGGACCAACATGTACAACGTGTATTTACCTTAATGAGCGCGCAGCCTTGGATAACGCTTAGATATATTTTTAGTGATTCTTAAACCAATAAAGCTCATATATTCGTTTTAAGTCCTGAAGTTTCGAAATGTTTTGGACATATACTTCCTGAATCGTTTGAACCCTAAATTCCATTTGCTTCACCCAGGCTGCCATATCTTCGAACTCATCTCCTAGTAATAGGCCTGAGTCCTTGCATTCTTTGCCCAAATCTCGCATCTCATTTACTTCGGCTGTAGCAATATCGAGTGATTTGTTTAATAATTCGATGGAGAAAGGTAACTCGAGGCTTCCGCTCTCAAGATCTTTTATAACTTTCTCAGATTCGTTGTAGAGCTCGCCTTGTCTCATATCTAATTTCTTCAAACCAATACATGCTTTGAGAATATTGACACCAATTTCAAGTTTAAAATCAAGTGTTGCAGCTTGACTAGATAAGCTGTCAAATATCGGGTAAACCTCGTCCTGGACATATTCAATTTGGTCAAATATTTCCATACCGCTCTCAACAATAGGCTCAAGCCTCTGAGCTACAAGTTGCGCTTTACCTCCCACATCCTCAAGTTCGGACTTTAAATGAGACATAAAATCCTGCCAACCCATATCACCCACGAACCATGATCCGAGTTTCTTTAATTCTGCAACCAGGACATCGATCTCCTTAGTCCGGCCGTATGACGTCTTGTATAAATCCATTATCTTGGCCCAAGCATTGACTAATTCAGAGCTAGCATCTTTAACTCTTTTAATCGTCTCCAATTTTGAAACTCGATCTTCCAATTCATAATCTCGCTCATACGTAACCTGCGAACCACCGCCATATCCATAGCCTGAAAAGAAACTTAGGAATTGATTGGCCCAAATAGATTCACGCATGTAGTGAACATCAGATTGAATATTGTGCAAATCTTGAGCAGCATGCTGGATATTCATTGCGACGTTATAGTCTGAAGTGATGTTATATGGATCCATCTGGTAAGCAGATTCCATATAACCAAACACTTTTATACCTCCATCTAGCATTAATCCATCCGTAGGATGCAATATTCGCACTAAATATTTCAGGCAACAACCCCCACGAAGCAAATCTCTCGAAATCATTAGCGAATGCAAAGTGGCCCCACGCGACGAACCGTGAGGCCACTTAGTGTGCGCACCGCTGGCGGGATTCGAACCCGCGACCTGCATTTTCGTCGGAAAGCTGCTCTATCCGCTGAGCTACAACGGTACGCAAGGAGGAAGGTAGTTTCATTTGGGACATTGAATTTTGAATTCATAATCACTGTGGATAAATCTGATACTCTTTTGATACGTCGGATTGCTGCAACAAATTGAGCTACAAGAATTAGACCTCGTCAGAAATGGCGGGGTCTTTTTCTATAACGCTTAGTCTTCGTCCTCAGAGCTTTTTTTCTTTGGAGCATATGTATCTACATATTCTTGTCCTGAAAGTTCTTGGATACGGCGCATGATCTGATCTGCTACATCGCGCAAGTGCGCAAGATCTGTGGAATCGCCATCGAAATACATTGGCTCACCAAATTTCATTCCAACTCGAGCAACTTTAGGAATCACTGTTCCCGTTGGTTGAATCTTTTCTGTATTAGACATTGCAACAGGAACTACTGGCGCACCTGATTCAATGGCAAGGCGTGCAATACCGGTACGCGCTTTATATAAACGTCCATCAGGTGAGCGAGTTCCTTCTGGATAAATTCCAAGGCAATCCCCCTCTGCCAAAACTTTCAAACCAGTAATGAGTGCGGCTTCACTGCGACGTCCACCGGAGCGATCTACAGGAACTTGACCCAATGCAATAAATGTAAGTTTTTTCAATAAACCTTTTGGTCCAGGCGATGTGAAATATTCACTCTTGGCCAAAAATGTAACTTTGCGTGGTACGACCAGTGGCATAAATATTGAATCACTAAAAGACAAATGATTTGAAGCAATGATGAGTGGACCCTTAGGTGGCACGTTGCGAAGTCCCTTTACCTTGGGGCGAAACAAAATCATCAAAAATGGTGTGAGGAAGGCACGAAGTGTTCCGTAAGGAATGTTCTCAATCATCGCCAACCTCCTAACCTTATGAGCGTGTACAGGCGCCTAATTTAGCGTCTTCGCCCCACTATGCCACTATTTGAGCGTGCCACGAAACCCTTCAGATGATTTTGATGATGAAGAGCTCATTCGCGCCGAATTTGAATCCATGGTCGAAGGATTATCGCTAGATGAATCAACACCCAATACATATCTAGATGATTTAGAAAATCACGTTGATGAAAATTATTATCTGCCGCCAAAAATGCCCCGACAAAGCCCGCGAGATTTTTTTATTTCTATGAGGCAAGCTATCGAGCGCTGGTTCTATCGCGGTGGTCCCCGTGATGACGATGATGGCGCTCATCTCTAAATTCCTTTAGGCTAATTCCATGAGCGAAGAATTTAGATGGGGCATTATTAGTACTGGCGGAATCGCAACTTCATTTGCACGCGATCTTGGTTATTACAACAACCATATTGTTGCAGCCGTTGGTAGTAGAAATATCACTAGTGCGCAGCGCTTTGCTGATGAGTTTCCAGGATGCACGGCATATGGAAGTTATGAAGAATTAGTTGCTGACCCAACCATCGATGGAATTTATGTAGCAACTCCTCACCCGATGCATAAAGAGAACACGTTATTAGCTCTCAACGCGGGCAAGCCAGTTCTGTGCGAAAAAGTTTTTGCGATCAATGCCAAAGAAGCTCGAGAGATGATTGATTGCGCCAAGAAAAACAATGTCATGATTATGGAAGCAATGTGGGCCCGCTTTGTTCCCCACATGATTGCGGTTCGCGAAATTATTGCAAGTGGCGTACTAGGTGAAATTATTTCGGTGCAAGCAGATCATGGTCAACGCCTGGCCGACTATGGAAATGATCGCCACTGGAAGCCAGAACTTGGCGGCGGCGCACTCCTTGACCTTGGTATCTACACCGCATCTTTTGCGCACATGGTGCTTGGTGTTCCACAAAAAATTACTGCAACAGCCTCCCTTACAGAGCACGGCGTAGATAACACGTGCAGCGCAATCTTTGATTATGCCAACGGTGCGCAAGCAACAATGATGACAAATATGATTGCTGCAACACCATGCGCCGCAGTTATTGCTGGACGACTTGGTCGCATCGAAATTGATGGCGTTTTCTACTCTCCAACATCATTTCGAGTTGTCATGCACAATGGCGAAACAACTGAGTATCCCAAGGATTACAAAGGTCACGGACTTCGCGATCAAGCCGCCGAATTTGCTCGTTGCGTGCAATCTGGATTGAAGGAATCTCCCATCCTCACTCCCGCTGCCACACTAGAAGTCATGGAAATAATGGATGAGATCCGCAGACAATGCGGAATTAAATATCCCGGCGAATAATTTTAGAGGCGAGCTAAATCAGCAACGCCAACAAGGCCCGCTTCATTACCAAGATGGGCTGCAAATATTTCAGGTGAAGGATGCTTGCCAGAAAATGGCATGTAGCGCTCCATCGCTTCACGCGTTGGTGCTAGCAAAATTTCACCAGCATCAATTACTCCCCCGCCTAAAATCACACAGGCCGGATCCAAAATAACGGCCAATGATGCAATGCCTGCACCTAACCATTGCGCTGTTGTATTAAAAGCTGCCAATGCAACAGGGTCGCCATCGCGGGCGGCATCAGTAATTGCAGTTCCAGTAAGTCCGGCCACTGTGCCATCACCGCGCGATAACAAGTTACGCGCTAAATCTGGGCTGGCATTGATTGCTTCACGGGCGTGACGCAGCAAAGCATTTCCAGATGCGTATTGCTCGAAACATCCGCGAGAGCCGCATCCACACAAATGTCCTTCTGGTACAACGCGAAAGTGTCCGACCTCAGCCGCTGTTCCAAATGCACCGCGATGTAATTCCCCATCGACCACAATTCCGCAACCAATACCTGTACCAATTGTTAAGAGCACCATGTGATTGTGCGCGCGGCCTGCACCAAATTTTGCTTCGCCCCACGCAGCAGCATTGGCATCATTTTCAATAACAATAGGAAGACCAATGAGTTTTACTAATTCATCATCAAGGTTGACGCCATTCCAATCTGCAATATTGGGAGTTGCCAGCATTGTCTTTCGATCCGATGAAACAAATCCTGCAGCTGAAACTCCAACAGCACTGACGCTGTGGACTGCCATAAGTTCTTTAGCAATATCTGCAATTACCGCAAGGAGTGCATCTCCACCTTGTCGTGGTGTATCGCGGCGAGATGTCTGTAAAACTTTTCCCGTTGCATCTACTACGCCACCTAGAACTTTAGTTCCGCCGACATCAATTCCAATAGTTAAATCTGATCCGGCAGAATTCTGGTTAGCCATGTAGTCCGATTACCCCTCTAGATGTGCTTTCAATTGAGCAAGGGCTTGATCAATAGTTGTCTTCTCAGCCTTTTGACGCATCATTGCAGGAACTGGCATCGAGATTGCAACAGATAATTCGTAAGAAACCTCTGTGGTATCGGCATCGATTGCCTTGATGACATATGCCCCATCCATTGCAGTGAGCAGGTCGGCATCATTGAGGGAAAATGTAAGTCGCTCTGGGGCTTGGGCCCAGTCGTAATCCAAAACAACATGATCTTTCATCATGCCGGCATTGATAGTCATCTTTACCTGCACCACTCGCCCGGCATCATCGCGTGTCACCACAGTTGTATTGGTGATGGCGGTGGACCACATCGGATATTTTTCGATATCAAATAAGGTCTCGCTGACCTGGGCAAAGGGTGCATCAATTGTGATTGTCGCGCTGCTGAAATCGGCCATGTTCCAAGGTTACCCTCTTCCATAAATATGAAATCCCACACTAGCCTTAGCTCATGAACGAAATTACAGTGCCTGCCCTGGTTGAAGTTCCGCTTCAGGGCAATCTCACTAACTACATCGCAGATCGAGCATCACTTGAGCCAAATCGCATCACGATGTCTCGTCCCCTTGGCGATGGATGGCAAAGCGTTACTGCATCTGAGGTTGAAAAAGAGATTCGCGCTGTTGCAAAAGGTTTAGTCGCCTCAGGTATCAACGTTGGTGATCGCGTCGCAATTATGGCTCGCACTCGCTATGAATGGACCATTCTCGATTTTGCAATTTGGTATGCCGGCGGCTGCGTTGTTCCTATTTATGAAACATCATCAGCTGAACAAGTGGATTGGATTCTCAATGACTCTGGCTCAATTGCAGTCATTGTCGAGACTCCAACGCATCGCGAATTAGTACAAACCGTTCTGCCCGCACACACAAAACTTCTATGGACAATGACTGAAGATGTACTCGGTGTACTTACAAAAGCTGGCGCATCTGTAAGTGATCAAGAAATTGATAATCGGCGCATCGCACTCAAGCCCGAGAGCGTTGCAACTCTTATTTACACATCGGGCACAACTGGTAAACCAAAGGGCGTTGTTCTCACGCACTCTAACTTCATCTCTGAATGTGGAAATGTTGTAGAAGGAGCCGCTGATTTATTTCTTCGCCCTGGTGGATCAACACTTTTGTTCCTACCTGTTGCCCACGTCTTTGGTCGCATGGTTCAAATTGGTGCAATCCGCGCCGGCCTTCACTTAGCGCACTGCAGCGATCCTGTTGGTCGCTTGCCTAAAGATTTAGCATCCTTCAAGCCAACATTCGTTCTTGCAGTACCTCGCATATTTGAAAAAATTTATAATGGCGCAGAAGCACGTGCAGAAGCAGCTGGTAAAGGAAAAATCTTTAGAGCAGCCGCCGAAGTAGCCGTTGCATATTCACAATCACTGGATGCAAAAGGTGCCTCACCAGTTCTCAAAATTAAACATGCCCTCTTCGACAAACTTGTCTTCTCAAAAATTCGCGCAGGAATGGGTGGTCGCGTTGAAGCTGCAATCTCAGGTGGTGCACCACTGGGTGAGCGCCTCGGACATTTCTATCGCGGCGCTGGCGTAACAATTTTGGAAGGCTACGGTCTTACCGAAACAACAGCGGGTGCAACTCTCAACCTCACAACTCATCATCGCGTTGGCTCTGTTGGTCGCCCCATCCCTGGTCAATCAATCAAGATTGCAGAAGATGGCGAAGTCCTCATTCGCGGTCCAATCGTGATGAATGGCTACTGGCAAAACGATAAAGCCAATGAAGAAGTCTTTACATCCGATCGCTGGTTTAAATCAGGTGACCTTGGAAAACTCGATGATCAAGGCTTCCTCTACATTGTTGGTCGCAAGAAAGAACTCATCGTTACCGCTGGCGGAAAAAATGTTGCCCCGGCAGTTCTCGAAGATCGCCTTCGCGCGCATCCACTTGTAAGCCAATGCATCGTCGTTGGAGATAACCAACCATTTATCGCAGCGTTGATCACTATCGATCAGGACATGCTCAAAGGGTGGGTCACTACGCACAATAAAGCTGGTGCATCCATGCAAGATCTTGCACACGACCCCGACTTAATTGCCGTGATTCAAACTGCAGTCGATGAAGCAAATAAAGCTGTCAGTAAAGCTGAATCAATTCGTAAGTTTGCAATTCTGCCCAATGATTTCACAATCGCTGGCGGACACTTGACCGCAAAACTCTCCCTCAAGCGCCATGTAATACATCAAGAGTTCGCAGCGGAAATCGCTCAACTCTTTGCCAAATAACGCAGAACGAGTCCGCCTAGCCCAAGAACTCCACGATGGCATTGCCCAAGACTTAGTTGCCTTTGGTTATTCCATCGATCTACTTTTAGGGGCGCCTGGCACACCGATTACAACGCGCAAAGATTTGCGCACACTTCGCTTTGGCATCACTGATCTGATTACAAAAGTGCGCGATGAAATATTTACTTTGCGCAATAGCAAGCCCATAAATTTTCTGGAATCACTGCAAAGAATTGCCTACGAAATATTTCCTAACACCACTATTACGTGCCCACAATCACCCTCATTGACACACGCTCAATCCTTTGAAATCTTGCGCATCGCCACCGAAGTCATTCGCAACGCCTCGCGCCATGCTGGGGCTACCCATATGGAGATAGCGCTCACCTGCACACAGACTCAGCTCATGATGCGCATGAGCGATAACGGCACTGGCGGGGCCGGACCAAATCGCATCGGTTACGGAATCGCTGGCCTCTACGAACGCGCAGAATCTTTAGGTGCCTGCCTCTCTATTGCAACGGATGCAACGGGCACAACTGTCGAACTCATCATTACAACTCTATGAAAAAAATTCTTCTCATCGATGATCACGCCATCGTGCGCGAAGGAATCAAATCAGCACTTGCTCACAATAATTTGCACTGCGTCGCAGAAGCTGCATCCAAAGCCGAAGCATTCGCACAAATCGCCCACACCAACCCCGATGCCATCGTTGTCGATCTCAATTTGCCCGATGGTAATGGCCTAGAAATAGTTTCCTGGGCGCGCAAACTCTCGCCAACAATTGGCATTGTCGTCCTTACCCTGCACGACTCCGATCAATATTTACTCGCCTCCATGCAAGCAGGTGCCAGCGCACATATTCTCAAAAGCGCGCCCGTTGGCGAACTCATTGCCGCTATCGAACACAGCATCGCCTCCCCTCAATCTTTTATCGGCAACGGAATCGCTCGCGCCATCGCAACAAAGAAGCAGGGATACAACCTCACCGCACGCGAACTCGACATCTTGAGTTATCTGCAATTAGGACATGAAAATAAAGATATCGCCCATAATCTCTATGTCACTGAGGCGACAGTAAAAACACATTTATCTTCGATCTATCGCAAACTCGAAGTTGATAATCGCACTCAAGCAGTTGAATTCGCCCGCAAACACGCACTGCTCTAAATCTGAAGTAAGTCAGTAAATTCTTTCGCCCAAATATCCCAGCGCCACTTTTCAATAATCCACGCACGCCCCGCACTACCCATCGCCGCCCGTAACTTTTCATCGCCCAGCAAGATCAGCGCAGCTGCTGCAATCTCAACATCATTAGTGCCATCAACGACTACACCTGTTTTGCCTGCAAGAACAGCATCAGGTGCTCCCCCAGAACTTCCAGCAATAACTGGCAACCCACACGCACTCGCCTCTAAATAAACAATTCCCAATCCTTCAACTTCTAATCCCGCCAACCTAGAACGAGATGGCATTGCAAATACATCACCGATACATATGTAGCGCGGTAATTCGCCATAAGCAATGCGCCCAATAAATGTCACATTATTTTTTAGCGATAACTTCTCTACGCGCTCTTCTAAATACTGGCGATACGGTCCCTCTCCCACCAATACCAAGTGTGCATCTTTCTCTGTTTTTAGAATCGTAGGCATCGCCTCAATCAAATGATCTTGTCCCTTACGGTGCACTAAACGTCCCACCGAAACTATTACCTTCTTATACGTTAGCCCCAACGATTCGCGCAATGCACTTGAATCCACTGGCGCGAAATGATCTGTATCAATTCCCGGTGCAATTTTGACCATCGCGCTACTTGCTTTATCAGATAACGCACGCGAAATAGCACTGCGCGTGAATTCACCTAAATAAGTAAGTACATCTACTTTGCCACCGATGTATCGCATCGCCACTGTGAAAGGAAAAATCTTTGCCCACCACACTTCATGACCATGTGTGAGCGCCACAATGCGCTTTACCCCTTTGCTTCGCACCAACCCAGCCATGAGGCCCAAGGGAGCGGCAGCGCCAAAGATTGCAACATCAAATGAGCCCGCATCAATTACCCGCGCAATAGATCTGCGCACGCGAGGCGATGGCAACAAAATCTTTGATTTATCCCTTATTACCTTCACGCCATAATCGCGCAACCACGCAGCATCGTATTCACTGGTATCGCCTTGCCCCGATGTATAAACAACGACCCGACCTTGCGGCAATCGCTCAATCAAACCAATAATAAAAGTTTCGATTCCGCCCGCGCGCGGCCCAAAATCATTCGTTATGCAAAGTACTGCACCTTGATTAATAACGTCGGGCTCCTACTAATGGCTTGTAACCCAATGAACCAGATGATGCCACCTTCACTCGTGACCCAGTACGCGGTGCGTGCACCATTCGCCCTCCACCTAAATAAATTCCAACGTGAGAAATTGGGCGACCAAAAAATACTAAATCTCCTGGCTTCAATGCATTCAGCGGAACATATTTACCCATACGCGCTTGGGCAGCTGCTGAGTGCGGCAATGAAACTCCTGCCGCTGCATATGCACGCATTGTCAAACCCGAACAATCCCAATACTTCATACCTGCTGCGCCAAATACATAAAGATCACCAATTTGTGCCAATGCAAACTTGAGCGCAATACCCGCGCGACCCGAAACACCTGATGCACCCTTTGCTAATTTTAGCGACGAAGCTTGATCTGCATTTTCTTGCGCAGCAGCAAGGGCCGCCAAACGATCTCTATCTTCTTTTTTCAACTTGCTCAATAACATTCGTGCTTGTGTCAATTTCGACTGCGCCAGCGCCGACTGCGCTTCATACTTCCTCTGAGCCGCAGTCACCAACGCCAACTTGTCATTGACTGTCAGCGTCGTTGCATTCAATCTTTGCTGCGCTGCTTCATACTTCTTAATCTTTGTTGACTTGCCTCTGGTAATTGCATCCAGTGCCCCTGCCGAAGATAAATACAATCCAGGATCGGATGAAAATAACAATTGGAAACTATCTCCAAAGCCACCATTCTTATATTGCTCAATAGCTATAACACTCAAACTCTTTTGCATCACCGAAAGCGTCTGCCCCTGCACCGCAGCCTTTGCCTTAATCCCATTGAGCGTTCTATTTAAACTATTGAGATTCACCTTCGCCGCTTGCGCAGCCTCCGCCGCAGTTGTCGCCTCATCCTGCAACGCCATCACCTTTGCCTGAACATCTGCCAAAGTCTGAGCCGCATTAGCCGACACCGGCATCAAAAGCGATGCCCCCAAAGCCAGGGCAAGGAGAACTCTAAAACGCATGAGAGTTAGGGTAACGGGCGTTGCTGGGAAGGCTCAAGCTGTGAGCGTGAATCACTATGAAAATACCCGGGAATCCCCAGTAATTGTTGAATTTTTTGCTTCGAGATTTATTTACGAATGTCATAGGAATTACTTACATATACTTATAGCGAGTCGATCACGGCATTTGTCAGTAGTAGTTCCTATGCTTCTCGGCGGAGGTAACAATTGGCTTATAAATCAAAGGCTTACAAAGAACCTGTAAACCCAGTCGGTAATGTCGCAGAACTCTTCGCTGGTGTTGGTGGATTTCGCATAGGCCTTGCTCGTGCTGGTTGGAAAACTATTTTTTCTAATCAATGGGAACCCGCTACAAAAGTTCAGCATGCATCCGATGTTTACGTTGCCCGATTTGGCGCTGAAGGACACACGAATGAAGACATC
>CANFXM010000047.1 GCA_947451045.1 Actinomycetota bacterium
CTCCCAATTCCACCAGTAAGGCCAACGACTAACATGACCACACTTTATTGCACAAGAACTAAAAAAGGCGTCCAGTTGGCTTTCGGACTGAGTAAGTCCAAAGCAACCAAACGCCTTTTAGAGTTAGAAATTATTCTGCTGAAGCAACTTCCTCTGTAGGGGTCGCTGCTGCGTCTGCAGCTTTTGCCTCTGCCTTCTGCTTCTTATGAGCCATGAAGCGCTCTTGAGCTTGAGCATATTGAAGCTCCCACTCTTCGCGTTGTGCTTCATATCCTGGCTTCCACTCTTGAGTTTCAACTTCGAAACCTTCAGGGTAGATGAAGTTTCCTTCTGCGTCATAGCGAGCAGCCATTCCGTATTGAGTTGGATCAAATGCTTCCACCTCAACTTCGTGACCTTCATTAGCTTGCTTCAAAGAAAGTGAGATACGACGACGCTCTAGATCGATATCAATAATCTTTACGAATAGTTCGTCATCAACTTGAACTACCTGCTCAGGAATTTCTACATGGCGTTCTGCCAACTCAGAAATGTGAACCAATCCTTCGATGCCTTCGTGAACACGAATAAATGCACCAAATGGAACTAGTTTTGTAACAACACCAGGTACTACCTGATTAATTGTGTGTGTGCGAGCGAATGCTTGCCATGGATCCTCTTGTGTTGCCTTGAGTGAGAGTGAAACACGCTCACGTTCAAAATCAACTTCAAGAACTTCCACAGTTACCTCGTCGCCAACTTCGACAACTTCACCTGGGTGATCAATGTGCTTCCAAGAAAGTTCTGAAACGTGAACGAGACCATCGACTCCACCTAGATCTACGAAAGCTCCAAAGTTGACGATAGATGAAACAACACCTGAACGTACTTGGCCCTTTTGTAGTTGGTTGAGGAATGTTGTCCGAGATTCAGATTGTGTCTGCTCGAGGAATGCACGACGTGAGAGAACAACATTGTTACGGTTCTTATCAAGTTCGATAATGCGTGCTTCAACTTGCTTGCCAATATATGGAGTCAAGTCGCGTACACGGCGCATTTCAACGAGAGATGCGGGTAAGAAACCACGAAGACCGATATCTACGATGAGACCGCCCTTGACGACTTCAATAACTGTTCCGATAACAACTTCGTCGCGCTCCTTCTTGCCTTCAATGTCTCCCCATGCGCGTTCGTATTGTGCGCGCTTCTTGGAAAGAATCAAACGTCCTTCTTTATCTTCTTTTTGCAAAACTAAAGCTTCAATGAGCTCTCCAACTTTAACAATTTCATTTGGATCTGCATCGTGGCGAATTGATAATTCGCGCGAAGGAATTACACCTTCGGTTTTGTATCCGATATCTACAAGTACTTCGTCGCGACCAACTTGAACGACTGTTCCTGAGACGAGATCTCCATCATTGAAATTTCTAATTGTTCCTTCGATTGCGGCCATAAAGTCGGCGGCTGATCCAATGTCATTTACTGCAATTACTGGTGAGGTTGTCAAAATGCTCCGTAGGGATAGATGAGTAGTAGGGACCAAATCTTCTTGATTTGGATTGGAGGCAAAGAGTACGGGTGCTCGATATGCAGGGTCAATTCCGTGCGAGATTCTGCCCTTTCGAAGGTTACGGCTATAGGATTCTGAGAGTTATGAAGCGCTATCGAGATTTGCTTGCAACACCGCACGTAAAGTCCTTGATGGTCAGCGCATTTCCAGCACGTATCGCCTACGGCATGATCGGTCTTTCCATATTTTTTAAGGTGGAACGCGAAACTCACTCTGTTGCACTGGCGGGCCTTGCAATTGGTCTCAACGGAATTACTGGGGCAATGACTGCCGGTGCTCGTGGCTCAATTATGGATAAGTGGGGACAGCGCTGGCCGCTGCGTATTTTTGTACCTGCATATGCAACTCTCATCTTGACTCTCAATATCATGCATTCAAAAAATCTAATTCTCATTGTTGCCTTTGTTTTAGGAATGACCGCTCCCCCAATAAATATTTCTGTTAGGCCACTGTGGGTAGATATTGTTCCTAGAACTTCGCTTCGCACTGCCTATGCCATCGATACAGTAAGTATGAATACAGCCGCAGTCATAGGTCCAATTCTTGCTACAACACTTTCACTATCCTCACGTCCGCAACTATCACTCATTGTTGCTGCATTCTCTATGGGAATTGGAGGCGGCGCTCTAGCGATTCATCCTGTATCCAATGCCTGGATACCAGAGAAAAAAGATAAAGGGCAAGAGAACTTACTTAAAAATAAGGCTATTCGTTTACTTATGCTCGAAGGAATCTTCATTGGAATTGGTTGGGGTGCATTCAACGTTGCGATTCCAGCTTTTTCAACTCTCGAACATGTTCCTTCGCGTACCGCATGGATTCTGGGTTCCCTTGGAATTGCAACCGTAATTGGCGGAATATTCGGTGGCTTAGTTTCAAATAAAGTTTCATCACTTATCTCTTGGAGAAGAATTTATATCATGTGGGCTGCGCTTACTCTGCCCTTGACATTTACATATCCCGGATGGTCGATGGCAATTCTTGGAGCAGGGATTGGATTAGTTTCAGGTGCAGGGCAAGTTTTCTATTTTGAAGTCTTAGAAGCAGTTCGTCCTAAAGGTTCGCAAGCATCATCACTCGGTTGGATATGGACAGTAGAAGGAACATTCATGTCATTTGGGTCAGCCCTTGGTGGATGGATTTGTCAGAACTATTCACCCCGCCTCGCTCTTTCACTTACCACCGTGATGACATTTGTAGGCATGTCAGTAATTTTTATTGGGTGGCAACGTTTTCAACCTGCTAACAAAATTCCAACTGCTGAAGAAGACCTCAATGCCCAGCTTGATTCCACGTCTGACCAATTCCACCACTAACATCTAAAGGCGCTCTTAGCGGGTAGGCATTTCCCATTTCACGTCGAACCAAAGTTGACAGCACTTCTTCTTCTCCAGTAACCACTTCAAGTATTAATTCATCGTGTATTTGCAAAAGTAACCTAGATTTTAATTTCTCTTTTTCAATGGCATTTTGCACCTTCAGCATGGCCAATTTGATGATATCTGCAGCTGAACCTTGAATCGGAGCATTGAGAGCCATGCGCTCTGCAACTTCTCGGCGTTGACGATTATCGTGCATAAGATCTGGCAAATATCGACGACGACCCATCACAGTTTCCGTGTAACCAACTTTTCTAGCCTGATCTACAACTGTTGTTAGATAATCTCGAATTCCACCAAAGCGTTGAAAATATTTATCCATCAATTCCTGTGCAGCAGGTGGCGTGATATCTAATTGGGCAGCTAATCCATAAGAGGAAAGTCCATAGGCAAGTCCGTACGACATAGCCTTTATTTGCCTGCGCATTTCAGGATCTACATCAGTGCGTTTTACTCCAAAAATTTCCGCTGCAATAGTTGCATGTAAATCTTCACCTGATTCAAAGGCCGCGAGCAAGTGTTCATCATTAGATAGATGAGCCATGATTCGCATCTCTATCTGACTATAGTCCGCAGTCAGAAGCGCAACGTAACCTTTACCGGCTATGAAACATTCACGGATTGTGCGACCTTCTTCACTGCGCACTGGAATATTTTGAAGGTTTGGCCCAGTCGAAGAAAGACGACCCGTGGCAGCAACAGTTTGCTGGAAATGCGTGTGAATGCGTCCATCGCTGGCGATCTCTGCAATTAAACCTTCTACAGTTGTTCCAAGCTTCTTTGTTTCACGAATTCGTAATAAAGAACGTAGTAGTGGATGGCCACTCTTCTCCAGGAGCCAATCTAAGGCTTCTGCGTCAGTTGTGAAACCAGTTTTTATCTTATTAGTTTTTGGTAATTTCAATTCTTCAAATAAGACAACTTGTAATTGTTTTGGTGATGCAACATTGAATTCATGCCCCACGGCATCATGAGCAGCTTTTGTTTCTTTCTCTACCTCTTTTTCAAAAAATATTGCTAACGTATCGAGTGCGCTTTTATCAACGGCTACCCCTACGGCTTCCATCTGTGCCAAAAGTTGCGATATTGGTAACTCCAAATTACTGAAAAGATCTAGTAGGCCACGATCTTTGAGTTCTCGTTCTAAAGCATCCTTGAGAATAAAGAGTGATCGAGCTGAGGAAAGAATTTCTTGCTCTGGATCTGAAAAATTGATTTTTGAACCATCGCCCCATCGCTCCAATAAATCCTTAAGTTCTGGACTCCTCACGCCTGGGTTAACTAAATATGCGGCGATTGCTGTGTCAAAGATTAAACCTTTCATTCCATTTATTCGAGCAAGTGCTTTAGCATCATGCGCTATTTTCCCAACCGTGGAATCGGTAATCCAGTCACCCATTGAGGATGAGTGAACAAGAAAAACATCATCTGGGGAAAGAGCAACTGCGTAGCGATGAATCTTCTCCTCTTCGATATGAAATGCCAGAGAAATATCACCCGAATGATTTCTAATCTTTATATCCGCCTCTTTCGCAGAGAGAACTACTCCTTCAATCGCCGTGGCAAATAATTGAAGTTCGGGCTCTTGTGAGCTGGTGGAAGTTGGCGAATTCAGAATCGGCTTGATGCGATCTTTGAGCGTTCTAAACTCAAGAAGTTCAAACAAGGGGTTCGTTTTTTCCTCAATTGCCCCGCTCCATGCTAAAGAATCGATATCTAAATCCAGCGGCACATCCGAGACAAGTTGAGTGAGCTCACGATTTCGAATTACATCATTGATTGAATCACGTAATGATTGGCCAACTTTCCCACCCAATTTATCTACATTAGCGAGTAGATCTTTGAGGGAGCCATATTCAACTATCCACTTTGCAGCAGTCTTTTCACCCACTCCAGGAACCGATGGCAAGTTATCACTTGGATCTCCGCGCAGGGCCGCAAAGTCTGGATACTGAGTAGGTGTCATTCCATACTTTTCAAAAACTGCATCTGGAGTCATTCGTGAGAGCTCGCTGACGCCTCGCTTGGGGTAAAGCACTGTTGTTGAATTATTTACTAATTGAAAACTATCTCTATCTCCCGTGCAGATAAAAACTTCGGCTCCTTCACTTTCTGCACGTTTGGCAATAGTTGCCAAAATGTCATCTGCCTCAAAACCTTCCACTTCAAATTGAGAAATTCCAAATGCGCTCACAAGTTCATGCAGGTAAGACATTTGCGAACGAAACTCATCCGGAGTTTTACTTCTAGTGGCTTTATATTCAGGGAAAATTTCTGATCGAAAAGTCTTACGGCTAACATCAAAGGCAACTGCCACATGAGTCGGTTTCTCGGTCGATAAAAGTGAGAGAAGCATGGTCGCAAAACCATAAATACCATTCGTATGCTGCCCACTAGCCGTCATGAAATTCTCAGCTGGCAACGCATGAAAAGCGCGATATGCCATGGAGTGCCCATCGATAAGTAATAGGCGTTTGCTCATAGGTGCATCCTAGATAGCAAGTTAGACTCACCTACTATGACGCAACCCTCAGAACAAGATTTTCTCGCCATAATCAAAGAACGTGGCAGCGGAGCCCTCGATAAGAAGATGGGCATCGAGATTATTGAAGCTTCCCCTGAACGACTAGTAGCCACCATGCCGGTCGAAGGAAATACTCAACCACTTGGACTACTCCATGGCGGAGCTAATGTGGTCCTTGCCGAAAGTCTTGGTTCAATTGGAACTCAATTACACGCTGGTGCATCCCGAAAAATTGTTGGTGTAGATATAAATGCAACCCATCACAAATCAGCTACATCAGGTTTTGTCACAGGTGTTGCTACCGCGCTCTCGCTAGGAAAAACTATGTGTTCGTATGAGGTAATAATTACTAATGATCAAGGTCAACGCACGTGTACTGCTCGTATTACTTGTTTGATTCTGGCGCCACGCTAAATATTAGTGAGCACCAGTTCCAAGATATGCCTCACGAACTGCAGGGTCATTGAGTAGGTCTGCTGCTTTAGCTTCTTTTACAACATTTCCTGTTTCAAGTATGTAGGCGCGATGAGCGCGTTGTAATGCTTGTTGAGCATTTTGTTCAACAAGCAAAATTGTGACACCCTGTTTATTGATCTGAGTAATAATGCGGAAAATATTGGCAATCATCTGAGGCGCAAGACCCATAGAAGGTTCATCTAGGAGTAAGACTTTAGGGCGTGCCATAAGCGAACGACCAATTGCAAGCATCTGTTGTTCTCCACCAGAGAGAGTTCCACCAGCTTGAAAAGCACGTTCCTTCAAGCGAGGGAAAAGTCCATATACCATTTCAAGATCTTCATTCATTTCGATCTTACGATTTTTACGGTTGTACTTACCCATTTCCAAATTCTCGAGAACTGTCATTCCCGGAAAAATTCCGCGGCCTTCTGGAGACTGAGAAATTCCAAGATCTACTCTCTCATGCGCAGGTACATTTGAAATATCTTCACCATCGAAGAGAATCTGTCCGCTGGAAACTTTACGAAGTCCTGAGATTGTTTTTAGGGTTGTAGTTTTTCCCGCTCCATTTGCGCCAATCAAAGTGACAATTTCACCCTCATTGACCACAAATGAAATGCCTTTGATTGCTTCGATTTTACCGTAATGGACACGTAGGTCCTTAATTTCAAGACGCATCAGCAGGAACTCCTAAATATGCAGCAATAACTTTGGGATCATTTTGAACATTTCTTGGTAGATCATCGGCAATTTTCTGTCCGAAATCCAAAACAATTACGCGGTCTGAAATACCCATAATCAAAGACATGTCATGTTCAATGAGCAGAACGGTGTATCCGCGATCGCGAATCTTCAAGATAGTTTCAGCTAAAGCCTTTTTTTCTGCTGGGTTGAAGCCTGCAGCCGGCTCATCTAATAATAATAACTTTGGTTCGGTGCCCAGAGCGCGAGCAATTTCTAATCTGCGTTGATCTCCGTATGGCAAATTCTTTCCCAGTTGGTCTGCACGATGGTCAATTCCCAAAAATTCTAAGAGTTCATGAGCTCTTGCTTTACTTTCGCGTTCTTCGCGGCGACTACGAGGAGTTCCAAATAGCGCTCCTAATAATCCAGATTTTTTATGAACATCAGATGCCGTAATCACATTCTCCAGGGCTGTCATATCTCCAAATAGACGAACATTTTGAAATGTTCGCGCTATTCCACGTTTAGTGATTATGTTGCGCTTGAGACCTTTGAGGTCAGAGCCTTGAAAGGAAATGCTTCCTGACGTAAGTTGATATACACCAGTGATTACATTGAATATTGTTGTTTTTCCAGCGCCATTTGGTCCGATGAGTGCACAGATCTCACCTTTATTCACATGGAGATTTACTTCATCTAGCGCACGAACTCCACCAAATTGCATGGTGACATTGTTGAGTTCTATCAATTTTTCACTCACGCTGATTTTTCCTTTCTTGCTGAAAGCTTTTCACGCTTTTTGCGAGGGAGAATGCCGTCTGGGCGCAAATTCATCACAATAATAAGAACGAGACCAAAAACCAACTCTCTGGCATTGGTGATAAATCTAATTCTTTGAGGAACGTAGGCCAACATAGTGGCACCAAAAACTACTCCCCAAATATTTCCCATACCGCCAAAGACCACACAGGAAAGAATGAGAACAGAGACATTGAAGGTAAACATATCTGGTGCAATAACGAGCACCTTTGCTGCGAAAATAACTCCGGCTGCTCCACCAATAGCGGCACCAATACTAAATGACCAGATTTTATAGCGAAGAATTGGCACACCCATCAAAATTGCAACATCTTCATCTTGACGAATGGCTTCCCACGCACGACCCGGACGTCGAACAGTAAATCGACGAATCATCCAAATAACAAGCAAGATCATCACTAGAACTATCCAAAAAAAGTTTACAGAGTGATTGAGATCTAATTTCTGACCAAGCACCGATGGCGGATTAGGAATACTTGCCACGCCATTTGTTCCACCGGTGATAGAAGAGTTCAAAATGACAATACGAACAATCTCACCAAAGCCAAGAGTGACAATCGCTAAATAGTCACCACGTAATCTTAAGGTAGGTAATCCTAAAAGCACGCCCGAGAGCATCGCTAGTGCAATTCCAATAGGCATTACTTGCCAGGTATTGAGGTGTGTTTTAGTCGTCAAAATTGCGTCGGTATACGCACCAATAGCAAAGAAAGCTACGTACCCTAAATCGAGTAAGCCACTCTTACCAACAACGATGTTGAGACCCAAAGCCATCAAAATAAACATGCCGATCGGGTACACCAGAACATCTTGATAGGAAGCACTCGGTGTATTCAAAAAGCTAGAGAATGAGAAGTTTCCTGCAAAAGGAAGTAGCGAAATCACGACCAAAAGTGCGAATACAAAAGTTATTCGCTTTGGACGATTCCAACCTTCCCAAAGATCAGCGCCTTTATCTCTTAGATTTATCATTTATACCCTCGATTGCTGAATTGCTTCGCCGAATAAACCATTCGGTTTGACTAATAAGACTAAAACAAGAATGACGAACACTGTTACTGATTTCCATTGGCTACCAATGACTGCGGCCGCAAATTCTTCAACTAAACCAAGGGCTATTCCCCCATAGAGGGCTCCGCGTAGGTTTCCAATTCCGCCTAATACCGCCGCTGTAAATGCTGCTAAACCTAGGTTGAATCCAACATTGTATTTTGTAGATTCGTACTCAGTCATAAAGAAGAATGCTGCAGCTCCAGTGAGTAGGCCACCAATCAAAAACGCAATTGAAATAACACGGTTCAAATTTATGCCCATGAGCTTAGAATTTTCCTCACTCATCGATACAGCTCTCAGTGCCTTACCCAATCTGGTCTTATTAACAAATCGATCGACTGCAAAGAAAAGCAAGAGCGCTGAAACTACAACCAATATCGTATCTACTCGTAAATTCGCGCCACCAAATTCACCGAGAGAAGTTTTTTCAAGGAGACGAGGACTCTGTTGTGGCCGTGAATGCGAAAGAATTCGAGCTGATTCACTGAGCACGATTGATGCACCAATTGCTGAAATAAGACTGGCTAATCTATTTGTGCCACGCGCACGTAGTCGGCGATAAGCAACGACTTCAACTACTACTGCAGTTAGACCTGATGCCAACATACAAATTATTAATGTCGCTACAAATGTGTAAAAAAGTTTGAAGCCATGCAATGGCTGCGATGTTATTGGGTGATGGAAAAGTCCAGTTTCAGCCCAAACGGCCGCGAAAGTTGCAACCATAAAAATTTCGGAGTTGGCAAAATTGATGAGGCGAAGTACGCCATAAACCATCGTGTACCCGAGGGAAATAAGAACGTAAATCAAACCCAGCATCAATCCAGAGAGCATTAGTGACCAAAATTGGCCTCCTACTACTGAAAAATTCATACACGTCCCTTACAACTAGTAAAGATGTAATTGATAGCAAACAAAGGCACTCAGCAGTTTAAGACTGAGTGCCTTTGTTTTTATTGCTAACTACTAATTAAGCATTGCTTACGTATGTAAGCACGCCCTTCTTGATGATGAATGCTCCTACTGGAGGAGTACCCTTCATATCACCCTGACGCAAGAAGGAGAATGTTCCGCCTTCGATGCGATCGAATGTTCCATTTGCTACACAGCGAGCAATACCAGCGCGAGTTGTTGATCCGCCAGAGATGCACTTAGCAAATGCGTTGAATGCATTGATGGTGTTTGTTACATATCCACCAGGAACTTTAACTCCACTTGCAGCAGTGAATGCAGCAAGTTGAGCAGCTGTTGCGAAGTTCTGGAATGGTGTATCACCCTCAGTTAAGCGTGCATCTTCTGCAGCTGCACCAGCTTGATCGATGAATGTCTGTGTTGCAGATCCATCACCTGAAGCAAAAATACCCTTGTATCCAGCGTCACGAAGTGACTTTACAAAGATACCTGCATCTTGGTCATAACCAGCATAGATAACAACAGTTGCCTTTGAGTTCTTAACCTTTGCACTTGTTGAGCTGTAGTCAGTTGCAGGCGCAAGAACGTGATCTTCGCCAACTAACTTAACACCAGTCAAAGCTGCAAGAGCTGACTTTGTGAAGGATGCAAGACCTGCACCGTATGGTGACTGGTCATCTACAAGGTAGACCTGTGCAGCAGTAATGCCTTTTGTTGCATAACGAGCAAGAGCTGGTCCTTGTACTTTATCGTTTGGCAAAACGCGGTGGAAAACTGGGTAACCAGAATCTGGTGCGCCTTGTACTGTCAATGTGTAGCGGCTCGCTGATGGTGAAATCATTGTCAAGCCAGTTGCCTTATATGACGGGAATGAGTTAGCAGATGCACCTGAATAGGCAGATCCAATAACGCCGATGATGCTCTTATCAGATGCAACGCTAGGCGCTACAACTGCAGCTTCTGATCCGCTTCCTTTGTCATCTTTTTCCACTAACTTAATCTTCACTGCAGGGTTAGTCGCATTGTAAACAGCAAGTGCGTACTTAGCTCCTGCTAATTCATCCTGGCCTGCTTGCGCAGCTCCACCTGTAAGTGGACCCTGGAATGCGAGTGTTACTGTCTTTGTGGCAGCGTTCGCTGGTGATGTTGCAACTACGCCAAAAGTA
>CANFXM010000048.1 GCA_947451045.1 Actinomycetota bacterium
GACCTTCTTGCATTAGGTACAACTGCAGATGCAGATGAAATTAAAGATACGGCTAACGCGCAACCACTCATCGTCGCAGCTGGTCTCTTATCAGCACGTGCACTTGGGATTGATAATTATTCTGTTACATCGGGTCATTCTGTTGGAGAACTAACGGTTGCCGCGCTCTCTGGCGCAATTTCACATGAAGATGCTCTGCTTTTAGTGCGAGCGCGCGGATTAGAAATGGCAAAAGCGGCTGCGCAACAACCATCTGGAATGGCTGCGGTATTAGGTGGTGAGCGCTCCGATGTAATTAGTGCACTCGGTGGTTTAGGACTTATCGCTGCAAATGAAAATGGTGGCGGACAAATTGTTGCTGCGGGAGATTTAGCTTCACTTGCCGCTCTCGGTGAGAATCCACCAGCAGGATCACGCGTTAGGGCGCTAGCTGTTGCAGGTGCATTTCATACCTCTTATATGGCAAGTGCGGTGGAGCCATTACGCGCCCTCGCCGGCACAATCACTACGCATGCTCCAAGAATCCAGGTCGTTTCAAATAAAGATGGCGAAGTAATGACGGATGGTGCACATGTACTTGAGCGCATTATTAATCAGATTGCGAATCCAGTGCGCTGGGATCTTTGCATGGAGCGCTTGATTTCATTAGGTGTAACGGGTGTCATTGAACTTGCTCCCGGAGGAACTCTGGTTGGCTTACTCAAGCGAGGTGCTCCAAACATCGAAACACTAGCGCTCAAGAGCGCAGACGATATTGATAAGGCACGAGAATTTGCGAAGGGGCATCTGTGAAAATAAAGAGCACCGAACAAGGAAATAGCGCCATTCTTTCAGTTGGTGCATATCGCCCTCATCGCATCGTTGCCAATTCTGAAATTGTCGATCGAATTGATTCAACGGATGAATGGATTGTGCAACGCACTGGTATTGAAACTCGCCGATTTGCCGGAGATGACGAAACTGTTATCACGATGGCAAAGGCTGCATGCGAACAAGCACTGCTGCGTGCCAAGCTAACTATCGAAGAAATAGATGCCGTCATTCTTGCAACTATTTCATATCCTTTCCAAGCTCCTAGTGCTGCAACTGAACTCATTGTTGCACTTGGCAATCCCAAAGCCGCAGCTTTTGATATCAGTGCTGCATGTGCTGGATTTTGTTATGGAGTGGCAATGGCAAGTGACCTGGTTCGTGGTGGAACATCAAAAAATGTTTTAGTCGTTGGAGTTGAAAAATTGAGCGACTACACAGATCCTGATGATCGAGCCACTGCATTTATATTTGCCGATGGAGCGGGCGCAGTTGTCATTGGACAAAGCCAAGAAGTTGGTATTGGGCCAACTGAATGGGGATCAGATGCTGATTCTCGTGATGCAATTATTCTTAATCCTTCTTATTTAGATTTCAAGAAAAATCCTCATCTTGGTGTCGCAGAACTTGGCTGGCCAAATATTGCGCAACAAGGTCAAGCTGTATTTCGTTGGGCGGTGTATGCAATGAGTAAAGCGTGTTTGCGTGCACTTGATAAGGCGGGTATGACTGTCAATGATTTAGATGTTTTCATTCCACATCAAGCAAATATTCGAATAATCGAAACAATGGCAAAAGAGATGAAGTTGCCAGAGTCAGTTGTTATCTCTGATGACATTCGAGTCAACGGAAATACTTCAGCTGCATCAATTCCTATCGCTATGGATTCATTGCTCACCAAGCGCCCTGATCTGCATGGCAAGACAGCGCTGCTTATTGGATATGGCGCAGGCTTGGTTTATGCGGGCCAAGTAGTAACGCTCCCCCCTGCACCTTGAGATTTCTCTCACTCATACGCGCTTCTTCCGTGCCAATACTCGTAAGTAAGTACCTGAATCAGAGAGAATTACTACCTGTTGTTCAATCGAAACGTTAGGAAATAAATCACATGGCACTTTCACAAGCAGATGTACTTGCAGGTCTCAAAGAGATTGTTGAAGAAGTAGCAGGAATACCTGCAGCATCAATTGAACTCGGCAAGAACTTTACTGAAGATCTAGAAGTTGATTCGCTTAGTATGGTTGAAGTTGTCGTTGCAGCTGAAGAGCGTTTCGGCGTAAAGATTCCTGATGAGAAAGTAACTGATCTTGTAACAGTAGGCGATGCAGTTGATTTCATCGTCAACGCTGCAAAGTAAATAACTAATAGACGCTTTGTTTTGATGTCACAACGTCGAGTCGTAGTTACTGGCCTGGGAGCAACAACTCCTCTGGGTGGTGACGTCACATCTACATGGTCGGCCCTCCTTGCCGGAACTAGTGGTGTTCGCACATTGACTGAAGATTGGACATCGTTACTTCCCGTTTCATTTGCCGCACGAGTTGCGATTGAACCAAGTGAGCAAATGGAGCGAGTTGAAATACGCAGACTCGATAGATCAGAACAATTTGCTCTCATCGCATCCCGTGAGGCTTGGAAAGATGCGGGCTCTCCAGATATAGATAAAGAGCGCCTTGGTGTTGTCATTGCATCGGGCATTGGTGGAGTCATCACAATGCTTGATCAATATGACATTTTGAATAATAAAGGTTCTCGTTTGGTAAGTCCTCACACAGTACCGATGCTTATGCCCAATGGACCTGCTGCAAACGTTGGTCTTGAGCTACAAGCAAAGGCTGGCGTCCATACTCCAGTCAGTGCTTGTGCATCCGGTGCTGAAGCAGTTGGTTACGCACTTGAAATGATTAGAAGTAATCGTGCAGACATCATTGTTAGTGGTGGCGTTGAAGCAGCAGTACATCAATTACCTATGGCGGGTTTTGCAGCGATGAAAGCTCTCTCTACTCGCAACGATGACCCTGCGCGCGCATCTCGCCCATACGATGTAGATCGCGATGGATTTGTCTTGGGCGAAGGCGGCGGAGTTCTCATTCTTGAAGAATATGAACATGCTAAAGCACGCGGTGCAAAAATTTATTGCGAAATTGCAGGACAGGGTCTGACATCTGATGGATATCACATTGCCGCGCCAGATCCAGATGGCGCAGGCGTACAGCGCGCAATCAAATTTGCGCTACGCGATTCAGGATTATCAACAAAAGATATTGTTCATTTGAATGCACATGCAACATCGACTCCCGCAGGCGATGTTGCTGAAGCAAATGCACTTCGTGCCGCGTTAGGTAGTGACTCCGATCATGTTGCAGTCTCTGCAACAAAATCCATGACTGGTCACTTACTAGGTGGCGCTGGTGCAATCGAATCTGTATTCCTTGTGAAGGCAATTCAAGATCGAATGGCTCCCCCAACGATCAATATTGATAATTTAGATCCTGCGGTAACAATTGATGTTGTCCGCGATAAGCCACGTGCCTTACCTGCAGGTGATATCGCTGCGCTCAATGATTCATTTGGTTTTGGCGGACACAATGTTGTATTGGTCTTTAAGTCTTTATAACAATGACTACTGATCCGCGCGATCCAGAACTGCGCATAGAGCGTCTGCTCGATCCTGCATCAATCGAATTGCTTACTCCGCGAGATCAATCAGGAATGATTGCTGCAACAGGTTCTATTAAAGGTAGTCGAGTTGTCGTATTTGCCTCCGATGCAACTATTCAAGGTGGGGCACTCGGTGTTGAAGGCGCTCGTGTGATTGTGAGCGCATATCGCGCCGCAATGGCCGCGCAATTACCCATTATCGGTTTATGGCATTCAGGTGGGGCGCGTTTGCGTGATGGAGTTTCGTCCTTGAATGCATTCGGCGAAGTTTTTCAATCAATCATTTCTGCAAGTGGAAAGATTCCACAAATTTCATTAGTTCTCGGACCTACTGCTGGCGGTGGCGCATACGGTCCTGCAATGACAGATGTTGTAGTTCTGGCACCGCAAGGACGAATATTTGTAACAGGACCCGACGTTGTAAAAAGTGTTACTGGTGAAAAAGTAGATATGGAAGGTCTAGGTGGACCTGATGCACACCGCAAAAATAGTGGCCTTGCGCATCTAATAGCGCAAAGTGATGATGAAGCATTTGCAATGACTCGGGATTTAGTCTCACTTTTTGCAAATCAAGGACATATCTCCACCAAACTTGAAGACTTTGATTTAGCTCCACTAGTTCCGGCGTCAACAAAGCGGGCTTACGATATCCATCCTCTGATCAATGCAATTTTAGATTCGGATAGTGAGAAGTTAGAACTACTTAAAATGTGGGCTGAAAATATGGTGATAAAAATTGGACGCCTCGGTGGTCGCACAGTTGGAGTCATTGCAAATAACCCCCAATACCTGGGTGGAGTAATTGATTCTTCAGCCGCGGAAAAAGCTGCTCGATTTGTGCGCACCTGTGATGCCTTTGGAATTCCACTCATTGTTATTGCTGATGTCCCTGGTTTTCTTCCTGGTGCAGGACAGGAATGGGAAGGTGCTGTGCGTCGTGGCGCAAAACTCCTCCATGCATTTGGAGAAGCAGTCGTTCCTCGCATTACATTAATTACACGTCGCGCATACGGCGGTGCATATGTTGCAATGAATTCAAAATCTCTCGGTGCAACAAAGGTCCTAGCGTGGCCTGATGCAGAAGTTTCGGTGATGGGCGCTGTTGCCGCAGTTCGAGTATTGCATCGCAGACTCTTAGCTGATTTACCAGAAGATCAAAGAGAATCTATGGAATTAGAACTTGCAGCTGAACATGAAAAGGTTTCAGGTGGAGTCGCACGAGCTATAGATATTGGCGCCGTTGATGAAATTGTCGCACCGCTTCACACTCGCCGTGTCATTGCTGAATCGATTGCACTTGCACCACTTCGACGTGGAAACCACGGAAATATACCTTTATAAAACGCACTTTCGTATCTATGTGGCCAGTGATAGCGTCACACTATGAAATTTACTGACGGCTTCTGGCTTATGCGCAATGGCGTAAGTGCTAAATATGCCCTCCACCCCCATCGAATTCAACACGAACAAGAATCAGTAAAAGTTCTTGCGGCAACCAAAACAATTAATCATCGAGGCGATGTTCTCAATGCGCCAACCCTGACCATGTTTATGGACTCTCCATTAGCTGATGTCATTCGAATCAAAGTGCAGCATCATGGCGGTGGCAAGAGCCCTATTAAATTTGATCTTGATGAACATTCCCCAAAGACTTCCTTTGTCGAAAATGAAACAAGCGCAGAATTTACTGCCGGAGCCCTTACTGCCAAATTACACAAAGGTAAGAAATGGAATCTAGAATTTATCGCTGGTGGCAAAGTTGTTACGTCACAAAGGGAGAAAAGTTTTGCAAGTATCGATAATTCAGACGGCAAGCACTACATCAGCGTTCAAGTCGGCTTAGGTGTTGGTGAAAGTGTCTATGGTCTTGGCGAACGATTCACATCATTTATTAAAAATGGTCAAAGCGTAGATATTTATAATGAAGATGGAGGAACTTCGAGTGAACAGGCCTACAAGAACATTCCTTTTTATCTCACCAATGCTGGCTATGGTGTATTTATCAATCACGCAGGACGAGTATCACTGGAAGTAGCTAGTGAGACCGTAGAGCGCGTGCAGTTCTCTGTCGAGGGCGAAGAAGTTGAATACATGATCATCTATGGCCCAACGCCAAAGGAGATTCTCAAGAAATACACCGCACTAACTGGTCGCGCCCCTGTTCTTCCTCATTGGTCATTTGGATTGTGGCTCTCAACTTCATTTGTTACTGATTACGATGAAGCAACAGTGACATCATTTATTGATGAAATGAAGAACCGTGACATTCCATTGAGCGTTTTCCATTTTGATTGCTATTGGATGCGCGAATTTGAATGGAGTAATTTCCAATGGGATCCACGAGTATTTCCAGATCCTGCTGGAATGCTCAAGCGTTTGAAAGCACAAGGTCTCCATATTTCAGTGTGGATCAATAGTTATATTGCTCAAGAATCTCCATTATTTACTGAAGGCAAAGAGCATGGATATTTACTCAAGCGTCCCGATGGATCTGTGTGGCAATGGGACTTATGGCAAGCAGGTCTTGCAGTCGTTGATTTTACTAATCCTGGAGCTCGCGATTGGTATAAATCAAAACTTCGCGCGCTCATTGATATGGGTGTCGATGCATTCAAAACTGATTTCGGCGAAAGAATTCCAACTGATGTTGTTTATTTCGATAACTCACATCCTGGCGATATGCATAATTACTACACACTCCTTTATAACCAAACAGTTTTTGAACTACTACAAGAGCGAAATCCAAAAAATGCAATTGTCTTTGCGCGCAGTGCCACCGTTGGCGGACAGAAATATCCAGTGCACTGGGGCGGAGATAATTCATCCTCATTTGAATCTATGGCAGAAACGCTACGAGGCGGACTCAGTCTTGGTTTGAGTGGCTTTGGGTATTGGAGTCATGACATAGGTGGTTTTGAAGGCACTCCTGACCCGTCAGTTTTCAAACGTTGGTTGCCATTTGGATTACTTAGTTCGCATTCTCGTTTGCACGGCAATGAATCTGTGCGAGTGCCTTGGATATTTGATGAAGAGGCAGTCGATGTCACTCGCAAATTTACAAAGCTCAAAGCATCCCTTATGCCTTATCTCTACAGCGCAGCCCACGAAGCAAATGAACTGGGTCTACCAATGGCGCGCGCTATGTTGATTGAGTTTCCTGAAGATCGCACGTGTCATTTTCTTGACCAGCAATATATGTTCGGCTCTTCTTTGTTAGTTGCCCCAGTATTTAGCGAGAGCGGTGAAGTGGAGTTTTATCTACCAAAGGGCACATGGACTAACTTCTTCACAGGCACGCAAATTGTCGGCCCACTATGGGTAAAGGAAACCCATGGATTTGATTCACTCCCCCTCTATGTTCGAGAAAAATCAGTTATTGCACTTGGCAGAGATGACACATTTGATTACGACTATCACAGCGCAACAGATATTCGAGGATATGGCTTAGCTAAAGGCGAAAGCGCATCGACAATTATCTATAGTCATTCAAATGAAAAGACAAAGACGGTTACCGTCACTGGCTAATTAGTTTTGCTGTCTTTCCTGGGATTTTGATAAATGATTCAATCATCAAAATAGCCACTGCAACACGTACTAAATTTCCAATTTTAGGAAAAAGTACGTAGCGTGGTTCCCACACTGGGCGGAATTTTCCATTGAATCTATAGAGAGATTCCATCTGAACAAACCTTGATAAAAATACTAATAATTTATGTGTGACTCGAGTAATCGGTCCTGCTCCAAGTTTTTCGCCGCGTTCAAAAACACTTCTAAATGTTGCAAAGTTGAGAGAAATTTTATTTATTGCAGAACTTCGACAATATTCAATGGTTGAGGTTATTAGTAATTCATTGAGCCCTGCCTCTGCCTCATGCGACCTGCGCATCAAATCAAGTGAGAGTCCATCATCTCCCCATGGGACAAACTGCAAAATACCCATTGGTCTATTTTCAAACTCTGCAACAACTAGTACTGCCTCTGAATCTTGTGGATCACACAAGCGCCCCAATGCCATAGAGAAGCCACGTTCGCTCTCTCCGCGGCGCCAATGATCGGCTAATTTTCTCAGTTCGAGTAATTCGGCGGCATCGATATCTTTTATTGTGCGAATAGAGGTCGTATAACCTTTTCTAGATATTCGACCAACCATGTGTCGCACATTCTTCATTGCGGGACCTTCGAGCGTAAAACTTTCTACATCGACAATAGCTTCATCACCAATTTCTAATGATTCAAATTTAGTTTCGCGCACCCAGATGGATCCTGCCTCTTCGGTGCATCCATAAATTGCAGGAACCCAAGCATGTAATTCTGCAACTTCTAAATACTGCGCCATTGCATCTGGCCAAGACTCTCTATCACCAATGGGATCACCCGTGGTGAGCATGACGCCGTTGGTTACTGAATATGGAATAGCTGCTTTGCCATTGGTTGACCACAAAACATTTTTATTATCGCGTAGAGAAAAATAGGCTAAGGAATCATGGTCGCGGTATTTCGATAACAGAGCCTTCAAATTATCTTTATCTTGTATTTTTAGATCAAAGGTGTTTTTTATGGGTCTAAGAAACTCAATTGTTGTGGTCATGGCTATGAGAAGGCCGAGAGCTCCGATAGGAAATTCAATTCGATCCTGGGCGTGTGTGCTTACGAAAGCGAATGGAGCTGAGATGCCACATAGACCTTTTGCTACAACTTGTATCGCTTGCAGCAGATCAGGGGCGCTCATAAATGCTTTTCGATCCAACATAACAAAGAGTAGGGAAATCATGAAGGATACTGATGTAACTTTTAGAAATATGGAGAGGACTCTTCGACGGGTATGAGCGTCAGAAATAGTTCTAAAGCTCTTTCTAAATCTAACTAGAATCAAGAGTATGACTACTTCGATAATGAAGTGCGAAATTCCTAGTTCCCTAAAAGCCAAAACTTCTTCGCGCTTTCGCACAACTATCAAAAAGATAGTAGAAATCGTTGTCACTAAAATAAGAATTACTTGAAGCGCTGTAGCTAATATCCATGCACGACGGCGCCGTAAATTTATGCCTCGAGCACACAGTAGAAGTACGGTCGCTATTAATATTGAGGCGATCTCTGTTGATCTCAAAACCGGGGCATGAAGTTCATTGCCAACACTGCGCACAAGTCTGGGGAAACGATGCAGTGACAAAATGCCAACGATAGAGAGGGATTGAATCGCAATGAGCCAAGCGATATATCGAGGCGCTCGATCATTGCCTTTTTTCATAGTCCACTTCCCACGTGCTTATTGAACTACTTTGTATCGAAAGTTACCGAAACTGTTGCAGTAATAGTCTTATTGATTGAACTGGTGTCGTAGGCACCCATATCCGAAGTCATCGTTGAGTCTGGTGTCGTTACTTGAAATGGACCACTCTTGACACTTGAAACATTTCCGACTGAACCCCCGACAGCTTTGGTGAGTGCATCAGCGCGAACCTTTGCATCCTTCATTGCCTCGCTGAGTAATTGCGGACGAAGATCTGCAAGTGTTGAAACATAATACTGAGGACCGTAATTATTGACAGGTACACCGTTCTGCAAAATCGAACCGATACCTTGACTTAGTTTAGAAATCAGTTGCACATTAGTTGAGCGAACTGTTACATCTCGAGAGCCGCGATACGACAAAATTCTTCCAGTGCTGTTTCCGTTGATAACTTCTTCAATCGAATACGTTGAAACAGAACCAAGGGTTATGGCATCTATCGGAAGCCCACCATCAGTCAAATATTTTGTGAGTGCATCTACCCCTACTCCGATTTTTGTTACGGCATCTGAAACACGGGGAGCAGAGAGAGCTACTGAAAGTGTCCACACTGCATTATCGGCAACTGCTGCAACTTTGGCTGAACCAGTAACGGTAATTCCATTTGCACTTCGCGCTGCAAAACCTGATCCAACTTTCATCAGTCCACCGCCGAGTGCGACTGCAACTAAGAGTGCAGAAATAATTATTGTTACGGCTTTGCGGCGTTCTATAGTGATAATTGGACTTTCAGGTAATTGAGTCATATCTAAAGTCTACCAATCAGATCGCACGTAGGTGTGATGCTTCTTGGAGATCTACACCTCTGAAGCGTTCAAGTTCGTTTTCCCAGTCAGTTCCAAGGGCGAGTGCCAGTCCTTCTCGTAAAGATTCCTCATCGAAACTATTTTTTAGAATATTTGTAACCATAAATTCTCCTATTTGAATTGCACCGGATGCATCAAATACTCCTCGATGAATTCCAAGTTCTGGTGTGAATCTAAAAATTTCTCCACCTTCATCACTTATTTCTTGAACTTCAAAATGTATGTAATGCCACGCGCGCAATGAACTCGCTAATTGACTTGCAAGACCGGCACCATCTCGCCACTCAATAGTTGTTCTGTATGTTCCCGCTATCAGAGGCTGACTTTTCCATTCAACATCACGATGATTTCCTAAAAGACTTTGAATCGCCCAATCAATATGGCGACGCAATGCAGAAGGAACTGAATGAATGACTAATAAACCCCGTGCCAGATTGCGGCTAGGTGGTGGCGATAGACGTTCCATGATTCTCAAATCTCTCGTAACAAGGTGCGCCTTATGCGACCTTCCCCGGTCCATAACGCCTTATTTACGCGATCTGATAAGAGAATTACACACCTTGCACGCTCATACTGTCTACCCCTGCTTTAGGTATACCCGCGCGTAGCCTGTACGCTTCTACACAGTCGGACGCTTAAACAGTACCCGTTTCATGTAATACATATTCGGTATCGCTGGAGCAAGAGGAAGACCGTGTTACGAGGAATTCTCGGAACACCCACATATCGAAGGAAAAGTAAAAACATGGCAACAGGCACAGTTAAGTGGTTCAACTCTGAAAAGGGTTTCGGTTTCATTGCAGTTGATGGTGGCGGACAAGATGTATTCGTTCACTACTCAGCAATTCAAGGAAAC
>CANFXM010000049.1 GCA_947451045.1 Actinomycetota bacterium
ACACCAACTGATTCATCACTGAGAGGTCGCTGTGCTTTTTCAACTGCGCGATCAAGAGCGCCTTCTAAAGTTGGCACTGGAAAGACTCGATCGTTTCCAAATATGGATACTGCAATTTTTTCTAATTCAGCAACTGGCATGGCTCTAGTTGACGAACTTTGGGTAACGATTATTGAATTGAGTGCAGGTTCTAATTCTTTCAAAACTCCCGCCGCATCTTTATCCGCAAAAATGGCAATGACTCCAATTTTTTCATCAAAAGTAAATTCCGTTTCTAAGCTTTCAGCAAGCGCACTTGCCCCATGAGGATTATGAGCTGCATCTAAAATAATCGTGGGGTCGCGATGCACAATTTCACATCGTCCAGGAGATGTAACTGCGGCAAAACCTGCACGTACTGATTCAATATCTAGTGGTTGATCGCCAAAAAATGCTTCAACGGCTACAAGTGCCGAGGCTGCATTGGCTGCTTGATGTTTGCCATAAAGTGGCAAGAAAATATCCTCATATGTGTCATTGATGCCTTTTATAGAAATCAATTGACCGCCAACTGCAACTGCTCTCGACATCAATTCGTATTCGATACCTTCACGTGCGATATCTGCTCCGACTTCAGCGGCGCGTTTGAGCAATTCAATTGCCGCTTCTGGTTTTTGTTGAGCAAGAACTACAAAGCCACCTTCTTTGATAACACCTGCTTTTGTTGAGGCGATTTCAGTCAGAGTCGTTCCAAGATATTCGGTGTGGTCTAAATCAATTGGCATAATAACTGAAACATCGGCATCAATAACATTGGTTGCATCCCATGTGCCGCCCATACCGACTTCAATAATTCCAACGTCCACGGGGTGTTCAGCAAAGGCCACAAAAGCTAAAGCCGTAATGGCTTCGAAAAATGAAATGGGATGTTCAAACTTTTCATCCATTAAATCTAAATACGCAGCAATATCGTTATATGCGAAAATCATCTCTTTCGCATCAATTGATTTCCCGTTGATAGCAATTCGTTCCAAATAGCTTTCAAGATGCGGGCTAGTAAAGCGCCCTGTGCGCATTCCAGTTTCAAAGAGAAGTGAATCAATCATGCGTGTAGTAGTCGTTTTACCGTTTGTGCCTGCAATATGAATAGTTGGATATGTAAGTTGAGGTGAACCCAAAATATCCATAAGCGCTGAAATTCTCTCCAAAGTTGGAGCAATTCTTGTTTCTGGCCAGCGTGCTAAGAGCGCCTCTTCAATTGCATCAACTCGAGCTTGATCATCTGCTGAAATCATCATGACTGTGGCAGTGCAGCAAGTTGCGCAGTGATTCTTTCGATATCAGCGGATGTGGTCACTAGACGCTCTTTTATTTCAACAACAACATTTTCTGGCGCTTTGGCCATAAAGCCTTCATTGGAAAGTTTGACTTGAGCGGTTTGTAAATCCTTTTGAGCTGTAGCTAAGTCTTTTGTAAGTCGTGCGCGTTCGGCCCCAATATCAATTGTTCCGGTCAGATCGAGTTCAACTTTTACTGTTCCAATATCAAAACTTGCACTTGGAGTGAAATCTTTATTCTCTAACTTCAATACAAAAGACATTGCTGGTGCGTATGCTGCAATGTCAGAGGAGGCAATAAATCGTCCTGGAACTTTTTGCGTGGTCTTAATGCCTTGATCGTTACGGAATCTGCGTACCTCGGTAATAATCGCCTGAAGTTCACTTACTAACTTCTCAGATTTTTTATCTATATGAGATTTTTCAGAAAGCGGCCAGTTCGAAATAACAAGGCTCTCTCCTCCAGTAAAAGCCGTCCAGAGTTCTTCCGTAATAAAAGGCATTATGGGATGCATCAATGCAAGTAATTGATCTAGCACGTGCCCAAGAACTCGCTTCGTTGGGGCGCTTTCTCCGCTGGCGAATGACTCTTTCGAAAGTTCTAGGTACCAGTCACAGAGGTCATCCCATGCAAAGTGATAAATCAGATCACAAGCACGGGCAAATTCATAAGATTCAAGTAAATGATCAACTTCGTGAATAGTTTCTGCAAGTCGACTCAAAATCCATTTATCAATTGCATTGAGTGAATCAATCGCAGGAAGCGGGCCATCAATATTTGCGCCATTCATAATTGCAAAACGAGTTGCATTCCAGAGTTTGGTTGCAAAATTACGTGATGCGCCAACCCATTCTTCGGCAAGAGCTTGATCTGTACCAGGGTTGGCTTTTTGTGCGAGTGCGAATCGAAGTGCATCTGCACCATAACGATCCATAAATTCCAATGGGTCGATTGTATTTCCACGACTCTTACTCATTTTCTTTCCAAAGCGATCGCGAACAAGTCCATGGAGTGAAATAACAGGAAATGGTGCAACGCCATCCATCGCAAAAATACCCATCATCATCATGCGAGCAACCCAGAAAAAGAGAATGTCATATCCGGTAACAAGCACACTCGTTGGATAAAACTTCTTTATATCTGGCGTTATTTCTGGCCAACCCAAAGTTGAAAATGGCCAGAGCCCAGAAGAGAACCATGTGTCTAATACATCAGGATCTTGCACATACCCCGCTGGAGCTTTTTCATCGGGACCAAGAACAAGTACGTCGCCTTGAGCTCCGTACCACACTGGAATTTGATGTCCCCACCAGAGTTGTCGCGAGATACACCAATCATGCATGTTATCGATCCACTCGAAATAACGTGGTTCTAATTCTTTTGGTTCAATCTTTACGCGACCTTCACGAACTGCATCGCCAGCTGCTTTTGCAAGTGGTGCAACACGCACAAACCATTGCATCGATAAACGTGGCTCAACTGTTGTATCGCAACGTGAACAATGTCCAACTGAGTGAAGGTAGGGACGCTTCTCTGCAACAACGCGACCTTGTGCTTTGAGTTCTGCGACAACGGCTTTGCGTGCATCAAAGCGATCCATGCCATCGAATTGAGTGCCTGAATTAGCCATAATTCCCAGCTCATTCATAATGATTGGCATATCAATTCCATGGCGAGTTGCCATTTCAAAGTCATTTGGATCATGTGCACCAGTAACTTTGACAGCGCCGGTACCAAACTCGGGATCAACTAACACATCGGCAATTATTGGGATCATGCGATTAGCAAGTGGGAGCAAGACTTGCGTTCCAACTAAGTGCTTGTATCGGGGATCATCAGGGTGGACTGCTACTGCGCCATCACCAAGCATTGTTTCAGGACGAGTAGTTGCAACAGTTATTTGTTGTTCACCGTCGCCATAGCGAACGGAAACAAATTCACCTTCAACATCTGAGTGTTCTACTTCGATATCAGAGAGCGCCGTTAGACAACGAGTACACCAATTTATTATTCGCTCTGCGCGATAAATAAGGTCTGCATCATAGAGTTTCTTGAAAATTGTAGGCACAGCTCGAGTGCCGTTTGCATCCATCGTGAACGCTTCACGACTCCAATCAACACTCTCGCCAAGTCGGCGCATTTGACCGAGGATTGCTCCACCAGATTCGGCTTTCCATTCCCAAACTTTTTTTACAAATTCTTCGCGGCCAAGATCATGTCGTGATTTGCCTTGGGCAGCTAATTGTTTTTCAACTACATTTTGTGTTGCAATCCCCGCGTGATCCATGCCAGGTAACCACAGTGCTTCAAAACCTTTCATGCGCTTCATGCGAATGAGAATGTCTTGTAGCGTGTGATCGAGTGCGTGACCAATGTGCAAACTGCCAGTTACGTTAGGTGGCGGAATGACAATTGTGTACGGCTCTTTGTCAGAAGTGTTATCAGCTGTGAAATATCCAGCAGCAATCCACTTTTCGTACAGTGGTGACTCAATATCGGCCGGTGAAAAGGTCGACGCAAGTTCGCGCTTGTTCTGACTCATAGCGAGCAGTCTAGATTATGCGCTCTTCTCTTCCTGACCCTTTTGAGCCCGTGCACGCTTTGGAATATCGCCTGTGCGATTAATCATCGTAGGCAAGACCCCATCATTGATGCATTCCTTAGTAACAATGACCTTGGCAACATCAGAGCGGCTAGGAACGTCATACATCACGGCCAATAGAACTGATTCCATAATCGCGCGAAGTCCACGTGCACCAGTGCCGCGCTTGAGTGCAAGTTCGGCAATCGCATCGAGTGCTTCGGTATCAAATTCGAGTTCAACGCTATCGAGATCAAAGAGGCGTTGGTACTGCTTTACCAAGGCATTCTTTGGCTCAGTCAGAATTTGCATGAGTGCTTCTTTATCTAAATTCTCAACACTAGTAATCACCGGAAGACGACCAATAAATTCTGGAATCATTCCAAATTTCAAGAGATCTTCAGGCATAACTTCGGCAAAGAAATCTTTTCGCGACTTATCTTCTGCTGATTTCATAACTGCATTAAAACCAACTCCTGCTTTACCACTGCGACTTTCAATAATTTTTTCAAGGCCAGCAAATGCGCCACCAACGATGAAGAGAACATTTGTTGTATCTATTTGAATAAATTCTTGATGTGGGTGCTTGCGTCCACCTTGAGGTGGTACTGATGCCACAGTGCCTTCAAGAATCTTGAGTAGGGCTTGCTGGACTCCTTCACCAGATACATCGCGAGTAATCGAAGGGTTCTCAGACTTGCGAGCGACTTTGTCAATTTCGTCAATATAGATAATTCCTGTTTCGGCTTTCTTGACATCAAAATCTGCAGCTTGCAAAAGTTTGAGCAAAATATTTTCAACATCCTCGCCAACATAGCCAGCTTCGGTAAGGGCTGTTGCATCAGCAATTGCAAAAGGAACATTGAGCATGCGCGCAAGTGTTTGCGCCATAAGTGTTTTACCGCAACCCGTTGGTCCGAGTAGCAAGATATTGCTCTTAGCTAATTCAATCGAATCTTCGCGCTTCGTATCACCAGTTTGTACGCGCTTGTAATGGTTATAGACAGCAACAGAAAGAGACTTCTTTGCGCGATCTTGTCCAATGACATATTGATCTAGGAAATCAAAAATTTCATGAGGCTTTGGAAGTTCAGTAAGTCCTAATGAACTGGCTTCAGCAAGTTCTTCAACAATAATTTCATTACAGAGTTCAATACATTCATCACAAATATAAACACCAGGACCTGCAATAAGTTTCTTTACTTGCTTTTGGGTTTTGCCACAAAAGGAGCACTTCAGTAGGTCGCTTGTTTCACCGATGCGTGTCATGACACTCCTTAAAGTTCGCGGATGGGGGAAGTGCGAACTTGTACGGTGTAATCGTAGATTCTTTAGCCTAAACGAGCGTGTTTATTTAGGCCTGAGGGTGTTCGCCCACAGAATAATTAACCTTCTTGGGCATCTTCAAATCGATGACTCCGGGTACAAAGAGAACTGCAACACAAATAATTACATGGAAGATACTGGCACCAATCAATAATTCTTTTTCACCGACAAGGTGTACAGCGGGACCAACGAGTGCCATGCCAAGTGGCAATAAACCAACTGAGCCCATGTGATCAATACTAAAAACACGACCTTGTAACTCTTGAGGAATTTCGCGTTGAATTGCCGTACTCCAATACGCATCCCAAGGACCAACTGAAAGTCCTGCGATTAAATAACCCGCCATTACAAATGTTGGCGAAATCGGGAATGCAAGTACGAGATTTGTCACGATAAGCATCCCCCACACACTTATCGAAACCAATCCTGGATGTTTGGCCTGAAAACGAATTGCGGTCAATGCAGAAATCACCGCACCGACGCTAAAGAGAGCGGCAGATGCCGCAAAGACGGTATCTGAATGGAATTCACGTCGCGAAATAATCGGCAAGAGAACTTGTTCAGCGCCCAACACAACCATGAGTTGCACTGATGCCATTGCAATAACAGCTGCTACCCAAGGCATCGACCAGACAGTTTTTAATCCTTCTTTCAGATCTACAAAAAACTTTGGGGCATCAACATTCTTGACATATTTAGGCTCATTGATGGGATTCAAAAGTAGAGCGCCTACTGTAAAGAAAATAGTTGTCACTGCAAAAGTTAGACGACCTCCAAAAGCAATAACTGAAAGTCCGCCAATACCCGGACCAACTATTGAGGCAAGTTTTATAACAATTCCACGAGCAACATTTCCCGCAGGTAATTTTTCCGTTGGTAAAATCGTCGGCATGATCGCACCTGCCGCGGGTGCTCCGAAAGCATCGCCTGCCCCCATTACAAAAACTAATATTGCAATTACCGAAAGTGGAATACTTGGCGCTGCTAAAAATACAAGAATAAGTGCAATCAATGCTCTGAAGAGGTCAGCGCCCATCATGACGTATTTTCTAGGGAGTCGATCTGCCCAGACTCCACCAACAGGGGCAAGCATCACTCCAGATAAAACGCGAGCTGCAAGAATTAAACCTAGTGAAGTGGCGTTTCCACCTTTATCGAGAATCGTGACAGCAAGTGCAATTGGAAATGCTGAGGCACCAATATTTACAAGGAGCCCAGAAGTCCAAAGACGAAGATAATCTTTATAGGACCAGATAGATCCCTCTTTGATTATCTTCACGAAATAGAGAAAGCCTTACTTAGCTGGCTTTGCCTTTCGTGATGCAAGTACTTGATCGATAAGACCATACTCAACAGCTTCTGCTGCTGTAAGAATCTTGTCGCGCTCGATATCTGCTGCAATATCTGCAGGAGAACGAGTTGAATGCTTTGCAATCATCGTTTCCAGCAAAGTACGCATACGCATAATCTCTTTTGCTTGAATCTCAATATCAGATGCCTGTCCGCCACCTTCAGAAGATGGTTGGTGAATCAAGATACGTGAATGTTCAAGTGCGTAACGCTTTCCTTTTGCGCCGCCAGCAAGAATTACCGCTGCTGCAGATGCAGCTTGACCCAAACAAATTGTGCTCACATCGGGGCGAATAAATTGCATCGTGTCATAAATTGCAGTTAGCGCCGTAAATGATCCACCAGGTGAGTTGATGTAAATCATGATGTCACGATCAGAATCCATTGATTCAAGCGTCAAAAGCTGAGCCATAACATCGTTTGCAACAGTGTCATCAATTGGCTGACCCATAAAAATGATGCGCTCTTCAAATAACTTTGTGTACGGATCTAAACGCTTGAAACCATACGCAGTTTTTTCTTCAATTGTTGGAAGAACGTAGCGATTAGTAATTTCGTTGATGCGATTCATCTCTGAATTCATGCTGTACCTCCACGACCTGAAACTTGACCTGCCGAACGAACAACATGATCCACGAATCCATATTCTTTTGCTTCATCGGCTGTAAACCAACGATCGCGATCAGAATCTGCAGTCACTGTTTCAATGCTCTGCCCTGTGTGATGAGCAATAAGTTCTGCCATCTTCTTCTTTGTAAATCCAATTTGTTCTGCCTGAATTTTGATATCAGTTGCAGTTCCACCAATTCCACTTGAAGGTTGGTGCATCATGATGCGTGCATGTGGAAGTGCATAACGCTTTCCAGCAGCACCAGAACAGAGCAAGAACTGACCCATGGATGCGGCAAGACCCATTCCAACAGTTGCAACATCGTTGTTGACGTATTGCATCGTGTCGTAAATCGCCATACCTGCTGTCACGGAACCACCAGGAGAGTTGATGTAGAGAAAAATATCTTTTTCTGGATCTTCTGCGGCAAGTAAAAGAATTTGCGCAGCAATTGCGTTAGCCATTGAATCTTCAACAACAGATCCTAGGAAGATAATTCGTTCGCGCAGCAAACGGTTGTAAACCTGGTCATCGAGACCACCTGAACCTGATTGCGGTGCGCGTGCCAAAATTTCGGCAGCTTGCGGGTTGAGAAAATCCACGTCACATCCTCCTGATTATTTTTACCTGTACTGACCCTAACAATGTCAGCGCCGAAATGCTTCCCAATAAAGCTCAAAAAGTACCTAAATGCCCCTTGTTCGCTCAGGGCAGATTGTTATTCGGTTACTTCGCCAACTTCTGGTTCTGGTGCAGGTGGACGTAGCGCCTCGAGATCAACCACATTTCCAGATGCATCACTCACCTTGACGCGAGCAAGTACTACTGCGAGCGCTTTTGCACGTGAAACTTCAGCAACGAGTTGTGAAATCTGGCCAGCCTTTTGTAATTCTGCTGCGAATTGCTCCGGTGCCATTCCGTAACGCTGCGAAGTACGTACTAAATATTCAGTCAATTCAATCTCGGTGACATTGACATCTTCAGTCTTCAATATTGCATCAAGTAAGAAATCTGATTTCAATGACGAGCGAACTTGCTCATCAACTTCTGCGCGGTGTACTGCATCTTCAAGACGACCTTCGCCTTCAAGGTGATCATTGACCTCTGCCTCAACCACTGAATCTGGAACAGGAATATCTAAGTCATCTAGCAACTTCTTGAGCAGCAAGTCGCGTGCCTGAGTTCCCTGCTCCATTTTCTTTACGCGCTCTAAACGAGTATTGAAATCAGCCTTCAAATCGGCCAATGAATCAAATTCACTAGCTAGCTTTGCAAATGCATCATCTACAGCTGGGAGTTCGCGTTCTTTGACTGCCTTGACTGTTACTTCAACATTGCCAGTTTCACCTTCGGCTTGTCCCACGAGTTGTGAATCAAATGTCTTTGACTCCCCCGCTGATAAACCTTCTAGAGCTGTATCTAAGCCATCAATCATGCGATCTGAGCCGACTTCATAAGAAATATCGTTAGCAACTCCGCCATCAACTTCTTTTCCATCAATGCGTGCAACTAAATCAAGTGTTACAAAGTCGCCCTTCGTCGCTGCGCGCTCGACAGTATTGAGAGTTCCAAAGCGTGTGCGTAGTTCTTCAATCTGCTCATCAATATCTGAATCAGAAACAACGGCGTCATCGACTTTGATTTCAATCTTTGAAAAATCAGGAAGTGTCACTTCTGGACGCACATCTACTTCAACAGTAAATGAAAGCTTCTCGTGATCGATGTATTCCTTGACCTCAACAGTTGGTCGGCCGATGACATAAACCTTATGTTCACGCGCTGCCTGACCATAGAAATCAGGTAGGGCTGTATTGATTGCTTCATCAATTACAGAGCCACGACCAACACGTTGATCAATCATTGAAGTAGGAATTTTGCCTTTACGAAAACCTGGAATATTTACCTTTGCAGCAATTGCTTTATATGCATTATCAACATGTGTAGTGAGCTCTGCATATTCAACATCTACCGCAAGACGAACACGGGTTGGTGACAAAGTTTCGACCGTGCTCTTCACAAATAACTCCTTCAAAAAAGTATGGTCGGGGCGGGGAGATTCGAACTCCCGGTCTCCTGCTCCCAAAGCAGGCGCGCTAGCCACTACGCTACGCCCCGAGGCGCAATAACGGAGTCTAGAGTAGATTTTCACCTTCTCTTACCGACCTAGTAGATTCACCTCATGCCCACGCGGGTGTAGCTCAATGGTAGAGCCCCAGCCTTCCAAGCTGGCCATGCCGGTTCGATCCCGGTCACCCGCTCCATATCTTTAATTAGCCAACTTTGCCAACTTCTGAACTGAAATATTTTCCAGTCATTGCAACACTGAATCCAGAAGCACCAATCATTGGTACGACTTGAATATTAAATATTCCACTAACTCCAGTTCCGTCAATTGTGAGCTCTGAAATCAACGTAGTAAATAAACATTCTCCTGGATTCAAATATTCGGTGCCAGTAGCCACATAAAAAATTGGACTTAATATTGCTGATGAACCAACGCTATTTATCGTCATTGATATCGGATAAGTCATTGTCGGATCGACAGAGTCATATGTCTTTACGTATATTTTCACAAAGTAATTTTTCCCGCCAGTAAAATTTCCAAAATTAGTTGACGGCTTAGTGCTTCCTGCTGAGCCAGATAAGTTGGAAACAAATGAGAATGTTCCGGATTGAACATTGGATGGCCCTGCAGCTCCAGTCGCTCCCTTTTCACCAACAGAACCATTCGTTCCGTTACTTCCATTAGTCCCATCGGCACCTTTTGCACCATTAGTGCCATTAGTGCCATTAGTGCCATCTATTCCATTTGAACCAGTAGCACCACGATCACCATTTGCGCCTGTAAATCCAGTTAGTCCAA
>CANFXM010000050.1 GCA_947451045.1 Actinomycetota bacterium
CAATGGTTCAGTCGGTATTGGTTACGGAAAGTCCAAGGAAGTTCCACAAGCGATTGCAAAAGCTGTTGAAGAAGCAAAGAAATCATTCTTCAAAGTCCCACGCATCCAAGGAACAATTCCTCACCCAGTACAAGGTGAGACTGCAGCTGGCGTAGTTCTACTTCGCCCAGCTAGCCCAGGTACCGGAGTTATTGCCGGTGGTCCAGTGCGTGCAGTACTTGAATGTGCTGGCATCTCAGATGTATTGACCAAGTCACTCGGATCAAATAATGCAATCAACATGGTTCATGCAACTGTTGCTGCATTGAAACAACTCGAGTCACCTGCAGCAATTGCTGCTCGTCGTGGTCGTCCACTTGAAGATGTTGCACCTGCTGCAATTATCCGCGCTTCACAGATTACGGTAGGTGCCTAATGCCACGTTTGAAAGTAACTCAAATTCGTTCGAAGGTTGGCAATAAGCCAGAGCTTCGACACACATTGCGTTCGCTTGGACTCAAGCGCATCAATGATGTTGTTGTAAAAGAAGATCGTCCAGAGATTCGTGGCATGGTTTATGCAGTTCGCCACCTAATCAAGGTTGAGGAGGTTGAATAACGATGACACTTAAACTTCATCATTTGCGTCCAGCCCCTGGTGCTAAAAAAGCTAAAACTCGTAAGGGTCGTGGTGAGGCATCAAAGGGAAAGACAGCAGGTCGTGGTGGTAAAGGAACTCGTGCCCGTAACCAAGTTCGTGCAGGTTTCGAAGGTGGACAACTACCTCTCGTAATGCGCCTTCCTAAGTTGCGCGGATTCAAGAACCCAGCCCGCATTGAATATCAAGCAGTCAACGTCTCAACAATCAACGCACTCTTTCCAAAGGGCGGCGATGTAACTGTTGCAGATCTGATTGAAAAAGGCGCAGTTCGCGACAGTTTGCCTGTAAAGGTTCTCGGTAATGGCGATATTGCAGTCAAAGTAAATGTAACTGCGCATGCATTCTCATCATCAGCTCTCGACAAGATTGCTGCTGCTGGCGGATCTGCAAAGACACTGTAAAAATATTCATTAGTTCGTTATTGATTAGAGAGAGGGAGAAGATAAATGCTCAATGCATTTGCTATGGCCTTTAGGACACCGGACCTTCGAAAGAAGATCTTCTTCACTCTTTCCATCATGGGTTTATTCCGCTTTGGATCTGTTGTACCAACACCAGGTGTTTCATATTCAGCAGTGAGTACATGTTTGAAGCAAGTGCAATCAGGTGGACTATTTGGTCTCATCAACTTGTTCAGCGGTGGAGCGCTTTTACACCTCTCTGTATTCGCACTTGGAATCATGCCTTACATCACCAGCTCAATTATTATTCAGTTGTTGACAGTTGTTATTCCTCGCTTTGAAGCACTCAAGCAAGAGGGACAATCTGGAACAGCAAAGCTCACCCAGTACACACGTTATTTGACAATCGGTTTAGCAATTTTGCAATCAACTGGTTTGATTGCCGTGGCTCGTACACCAGGTCGTTTGATTTCAGGTTGTGCCACACCAATTATTCCTGATACATCATGGCAGCGAATTGTCACAATGATTTTTGTTATGACAGCTGGAACATCAGTAATCATGTGGCTTGGCGAACTTATCACGGATCGCGGTGTTGGTAACGGTATGTCAATCCTTATCTTTACTTCGATTGCAGCAGGATTCCCTGGCAACCTATGGTCTATCAAATTGCAAAAAGGATTATTTGCTTTCGTATTCGTACTTGCAGTCGGAATTCTTGTAGTTGCAGCTGTTGTATTCGTGGAGCAAGCACAACGACGTATTCCTGTTCAATATGCCAAGCGCATGGTTGGTCGTCAGGCATATGGTGGAACAAGCACATATATTCCAATCAAGGTCAACCAAGCTGGTGTTATCCCTGTAATTTTCGCTTCTTCACTCCTCTATATTCCTTCACTTGTTGTGAACTTCACCAACAGTAAAGCGGCATGGGCAGTTTGGGTAAGCCGAAACTTCGTCAAGGGTGATCACCCAATTTATGTTGCATCGTATGCAGCTCTTATTATTTTCTTTACTTACTTTTATGTTGCAATCACTTTCAATCCTGATGAGGTTGCAGACAATATGAAGAAGTACGGTGGATTTATTCCTGGTATTCGTGCAGGTCGTCCAACTTCTGAATATTTACAATATGTACTCTCTCGTATTACGGCGCCAGGTTCTATTTACTTGGCACTCGTTGCAGTTATTCCAATTGGAGCACTTGTTCTCTTCGGAGCAACACAGAACTTCCCATTCGGTGGAACTGCAATTTTGATCGTCGTTGGAGTAGGACTAGATACTGCAAAGCAGATCGAGTCACAGTTGCAACAACGTTCCTATGAGGGATTCCTGAAGTAAATGCGTTTACTCCTGGTAGGCCCACCAGGTGCAGGCAAGGGAACGCAAGCTCAGTTCCTTGCAGCACATTATTCAATTCCCCATATATCTACGGGAGATATTTTCCGAGCTAATCTCAAAGCAGGAACTGATATTGGAAATCAAGCGCGCGTTTTTATGGATCGCGGAGAATTAGTTCCCGATGATGTCACTAATGAAATGGTTCGACTTCGCTTAGAAGAAAGTGATGCTGCTCAAGGTTTTCTCCTCGATGGTTGGCCACGCAATATTGCACAAGCAGAATATTTTGATGCAATATTGGCGAAGAAAAATATTGAAATGGATGCGGTATTAGAACTCTCTATTTCTGATGCAGAAATTATTTCTAGACTTTCCAGTCGACGCACATGTCGTGACTGTGGAAAGCCTTCTCAAGGAAATGCGTGCGGAGCTTGTGGGGGAGAGCTTTACCAGCGTGAAGACGATAAAGAAGAAGTGATTGCCAACCGTCTCAAGGTCTACGCGGATCAAACAGCACCAATTATTGCTTTTTATCGCGCTAAAGGATTACTTCTTACAACTCCAGCAACTGGAAGTGTTGAAGAAATTACTATGCAAGCAATTGCACTTCTAAGTAAGTAAGAATCATGGCAATACAAATAAAATCATTAGAAGAATTAAAAATAATGCGCCGTGCTGGTCTACTCGTTGGCCAAACGCTGGATTTGCTTAAAGCCTCTATCAAAGTCGGAATGCGCACCGACGCACTTGATGCAATAGCTGCTGCAAATATTAAGCGCGGCGGGGGAACGTCAAATTTCAAGGGCTATCACGGTTATCCGGCAACTATTTGTATTTCAATCAACGATGAAATCGTTCATGGAATACCAGGAAATCGAATAATTGAAGATGGTGATGTAGTTTCAATTGATTGTGGTGCAATCATCGAAGGTTGGCATGGTGATGCAGCATTTTCAATTGGCGTAGGAAAAGTTGATCCTGCTGATCAAAAGTTGATGGATGTGTGTGAAGAATCAATGTGGCGTGGAATTGCAGCGGGTAAGCAAGGTGCAAAACTTACAGATATTGGCCATGCAATTGAGGAATACATAAAGTCACAAGGTAAATATGGAATCTTGCAAGAATATGGTGGTCATGGCATTGGGACAGAAATGCATCAAGAGCCGCATGTTCTCAATTTTGGAAAGCCAGGAAATGGTCCTGAAATTGTTGCTGGCCTTGCCTTAGCCATTGAACCAATGATTACTCGGGGGAGTGCAAAAACAAAAGTCTTATCTGATGATTGGACAGTTGTATCCCAGGATAAATCACGCGGTGCGCACTTTGAAAATTCGTATGTAATTTGTCCCGACGGCAAGCCTTTTGTGCTTACCGCACTCGATGGAGGTGCAAGTAGATTGAATTCATACGGAATTAGCATCTCTAACCTTCTGTAATTCTTCTTTGCAATCTAGGATGCCTCTATGAGTAGCCGCGATCAGGTGGAGTTCACACTCTGGCTTCGTGAGAAGCAGAGCGCATTTCTGCGCGCGGCCCGCGTAATTTGTTTCGATACTCAAAATGCCGAAGATGTCCTACAAGAGGCGCTAGTTGATGTTTATAAGCGGTGGGCAAAGATTCGTGAGCACGATAACCCCGATGCGTATTTGATGCGGGTGATGGTGAGCAAGCATGCGGACATGCGGCGAAAATGGTTGCGCAAACAGCAGGAGAAAGAAACTTCTTGGGAACTTGCAGAAAATATTCGAGATATTGCTGACCAAACTGATGATGTAACACAGCGCTTACTTGTGCAAGCCGCTCTTAAAACACTTTCGGCTGCACAGCGTGCAGTGCTCGTTCTTATATACGAACATGGAATGGTCTTGCGAGAAGTAGCCGATGTTTTACAGATTCCAATGGGCACTGCTGCTTCACACTTAGCACGAGGCAAAGCAGCAGTAGCCGCCTACATTGAGTTAGTACCTGAATTGGAAAAGTCAGCTAAAAAAGAAATTTCTGATAAGCAAGAAGAGACGAAGATTCTTTTAGCAGAAGTGGTGGAAAATAATGAGTGATGTAGATCCATTAATCCGCCGAGAAATGCAATGGTTGGCTTTGGGAGTTCTAGAAAATCGTGACTTAGCTCCAATGATTATTGCCAAAGTAAGACGAGAAAGAATTCGTCGTGCTGTAGTTTCTGCAATTGTTATTCTTGCAATTGGAATCATGAGCATTGCGTTATTTGAAGGAATTAGATCTATAGCTCATTCCAATAATTCTGTCTCTACAGTTAGTCAACCTCTTGGTAAGAATTCAGCTACGCAGCCTGTGATCCAAGGTTTAATTTCTGATTACCCAATTACATGGGAACAAAGTGTTGGCGATCTTGGTGCAATAAGTGCCGCTGGTGGATTAGGTGACACACTGGGTGGACTTACGGCAACAGGATTAAAAATTTCATGGGAACGTTGCGGAAAAGGACAATGTCCCCTTTCGTGGGTTCTCAGTGTAAAAAATGAAACCAATGATTTAATTTCAGCATCACCATCACTCAGTGTCTTCACTGGCCATTCACCAATAGTGAGTGATTCAAGACCTACAACAGTTATACCCGGGGGGACTGCCCTGCTGGTCTATACCTTCCCTGAATTCAAGGATTCCCTTCCGGTCTCTCAAAATTCAACGTGGCAGTGGAATTGGTACCTATCGCCCCTCAGATAATTGCTTTTGCGCTCAAGATTCGCTGTTATATATCGGGGAATACGCATAAAATCGCTCGGATGAGACGGTGAACCTATTGTTGCCAGCGCCCGGCTGAGCATCACCGTATCTCTAAGGGGAGATGAAGTGAAAAAAACAATTATCGCGGGGGCTAGCGCTCTTGCATTACTGGCGGGACTTTTTGTCGCAGTGGCGCCCGCTAATGCAGCAGTGATCCGAGTTCCAAAAACTGCCATGCAAGCATGCGCAGTTGCAAATGGTATTTATTGCGTTGAGTCTTTGACGCTAACAGATTCAAATGGACGAAAGATTCCTTTGGTCTACGTACCTTCAGGGTCAGAAGTTCCACAGAAGAAAACTCCAGCAGATTTTTATGCTCCAGTTGCCAAGATTGTTAATGGCAAAGTTGTCAATAATAACTGGTGGATGTCACAGTATCAGCGCGATGTTCTTACATCCGGAAAAATGGTTGTAATGGATGTGACATCACTTCTAGGTACAGCTAATTTCCCAGAACAGGGCGCTAAGTATGACCCTGTCAAGAAGACATTCGATATTAATAAGCCACTCGATTCTTATTCATACCCTACTGATTGTTGGGGCACACAAAAGCCTTTTGGTGAGTGCATTAAGGGTGCCAACATCTTTATGCTCGATAACGAAGTAAAATTTATGTTCTTCTATCAGTCACCTGATCAGGCTGCAAAAGAGAATAAGAACTTGACTTCAGGTACATATGTTGACCTTGCTGAACTTTCAGCTCTACAACAACGCCCAGTCAATGGAACAACTTACGATGCAACAGCAAAGACTTTTGGTGCAACAGAGGGAATTATTATTCCAATCTGGGTGAGCCAGAACGCTCTTGTTAATGGTTGGGCAGTTGCAGGAACAGTTGCCGCAGCTCCTGCTGCAGCAGCGACAGCTTCTGATTCATCTACTGCAGATGCAGCACCTCTTGCACCAGATACTTCAACAATTGTGAGCGAACCAACTGAAGCAGGCCGTGCACTTCCAGGTCGTTGGACAAGTCCAGATTGGCAAGGCCTCAACCTTGGATCACTTGGATATGACGGACTTTATATTCAGGCAAAGTCTGCAAACGAGTTCACAAATATCTTGATGATCGATGTTGTGCCAACACTGACTGGAGCTGACAAGAAAGTAAACCTTGCAGGTCAAGTTGGAAATAAGGATTATGCAACAAATCTTGATCCAGATATCGTGATTTCTGCGAAGGTTCGCACAGGTGAAATGAAGCCTGGCGTTACTGTAGCTGTCGGCGTTGACGTTATTGTTGATGGAAAAGACGAAGGTGAATACACCTCCGTTACTGTTACTGGTACGCCAGTGACAGTTCCTTTGGCTAAGAACAGCGCAGATTGCAAGGGAGAAGCTGGAGTTTCAAAGGCGAATGTTCGTCAATTCCAAGCAATAGTTCTTCCTTCAAACGATGACATGTCGGGCTTCGGTGTCGACGGTACATCTGGTGATATGTATGTTGGTTCTAACGGTGTGTGCGAATTGAGTACACCAGTGTGGAGCGAAGCAAACAAGGAATTCACATGGACAACTGCAGCACCACACTTTGCACCTGATGGAGTAACCGTTAACCGCGGTTTCTATAAGGCAATCATCCCAACAGGCGATGCAGCAATCTTGTGGGGAATGACAAATCCAAATGATGCAGCAACTGCTCTCAAGGTTTCAGTTTCAACTGAAGCAGGCGGAAGCGTTGCAGCAATCAGCAAGATTTCAGTCAAGAACGGAAAGATCATCATCGATGTTTCCGGATTCCAATTCTCGCGTCCTAAGTTGAGAATCGGTATCAAGCCTGGCTACAAGCCATCAAAGGCCACAGCTGCTAAGTCAACAATTACCTGTGCGATGGGTAAGTCGACTAAGAAGATCACAGCGGTATCTCCTGTATGTCCTAGCGGATATAAGAAGAAGTAACCGCAATACCTCACTCACTCCTCGAGTGAATAACTAGGGAAATAATCGTCCCTGATTGGTAAGTAATTACTAATCAGGGACGATTTCTCTATATTAATCAAGATTTAAGGTTAACTAATAGTCTTGCTTTGAAAATAATATGTACATTTTTGTTATATTACGTATAAATTCTTTGACTAAAGTGTCCGACTGTCTATAAGAAAAAGGGATAGAGATGAAGCACCTAAGAAATAGGTTTGTTCAGAGCTTCATGGCGATATTTGTTTTCTACATCGCAACTATCATCCTAATTTCTCAAAATCCTGGTGGTGATGCTCAGGCAATAGATGATGCACTTACCGCCAAGAGTTCGAATGATCGCTTAGATGTTTTGTTACAGATCACAGCCGTAGATCCATTGAAAGGTACTGCTCAGGCTCGTGTTCTACCGTGGCCAAATTCAGAAGCAATTGGTTATAAATTCAAAAGTGGTTGGCTTCCAAAGAAAGATGTATTACTCCATGTTGACTCCGTTATTGGTGCGAGCAACGGTGGAAGTAATCTCTACGAATTCAAGAAAGATGTTCCTGTCGGCGGATTTGATTTACAAGTAGATGAACAACCTGGTGAAGGAAATCGTTCTCAGATTTCTTGGTATCCATTAGACGTCTATGCTTTTGAAATTCCAGTAAGCGCTTCGTATACCGACAAAAATGGCGATACTCAAAACTTACCAATCTTGCCATTGGATTACACAAAGAATATAGATACTTTTGATGTACGCATGGCTCACGGTTATTGGGCTGATCCAATCAAATTAGTAACTTTAGGAGATAAGAAGTCGATAGATTCAGCAATTGGCGAATTCAATCAAGGGCTATCGTCATCAGTATTTACGGCAGATCGCTCTAATTCAACAAAGCTATTAGTAGTAATTATTTTGTTATTAATGATTACTGCAATGGCCTCTGTATCGATCATGGCCTACATGGTTGCTAATGCACATCGCCCACCAACATTGTCATCACTTATTTGGTCTGCAGCACTTACATATTCTTTGATTTCATTGCGCGGACTTATGCCCGGGGCTCCACCGATTGGAATATTCATCGACAAGGTGGTCTATTTCCCATCGTTGGTAGTGACCCTCACATGTTCACTGTGGATCTTGGTTATCTGGACTAAACGAGACGATTTCGAGAGCTAATAGGGCTTCTCTCAGCCTGAATTCTTGTGGCGGGGCTCACGAATTACACTCATGTAACTCATTGAGGCCGATTTCCCTATTTTGAGCGCGCGCTTTAGACTAACCCCTCGCGCCAATTCAATCTTTATGAGGATTATCCACATGGAATTTGAACTGGTCATTTCATGCGCAACAGAGAAGTAGGTAAAGCTTGGCGAGTAAAGATGGTGCTATCGAAATTGAAGGCACTGTAGCTGAAGCGCTACCTAATGCAATGTTTCGCGTGGAGTTAACTAATGGGCACAGAATTCTTGCGCACATCAGCGGCAAGATGCGAAAGAACTACATTCGCATTCTTCCTGCTGATCGTGTGATTGTTGAACTAAGTCCATATGACCTCACCCGAGGTCGAATTATTTATCGTTACAAGTAAAACTGTAACGTTTAGTGAAATAGGAGTTCGTCGATGAAGGTCAATCCAAGCGTGAAGAAGATTTGCGATAAGTGCAAAGTTATTCGCCGCAAGGGTCGAGTCATGGTCATTTGCGAAAACTTACGTCACAAGCAACGTCAAGGATAAGTACTAACTAACTCGTATTACGACTTCTAATTTATTAGAAGACCTTTGGTCCGGTAGGCCAGAGAACAGTAATGCGGAGGACCTCCGGATACAGAATGGTTGAATAAATGGCACGTCTTGTTGGTGTCGATCTTCCTCGCGAAAAGCGCGTTGAGATTGCACTCACCTATATATTCGGAATGGGTTTGACCCGTTCCCAAAAAACATTGGCCGCAACTGGCATCAGCCCAGATGTTCGCGTAAAAGATTTGCAGGAGCCAGAGCTCGCAAAACTTCGTGAATACATCGAAGCGAACTTCAAGATTGAGGGCGATCTACGTCGCGAAATCTCAGGCGACATCCGTCGCAAAGTTGAAATTCAAAGCTACCAAGGTATTCGTCACCGCAAGGGACTTCCTGTTCGTGGTCAGCGCACACATACAAATGCACGTACACGTAAGGGTCCTCGTAAAGCAATTGCAGGTAAGAAGAAGGTGACTAAGTAATGGCCGCTCCTAAAACAAAAACAGCTGCACCTGCAAAGGGCAAAGTTAAACTTCGTAAAAAAGAGAAGAAGAACGTGGCTGTTGGACAAGCTCATATCAAGAGCACATTCAACAACACAATCATCTCTATTACTGATCCAACCGGCGCTGTTATCTCTTGGTCATCATCTGGCCAAGTTGGTTACAAGGGCTCACGTAAGTCAACTCCATTCGCAGCACAACTTGCAGCAGAATCTGCAGCTCGTCGCGCGCAAGAGCATGGCTTAAAGAAAGTAGATGTTTTCGTAAAAGGACCTGGTTCCGGACGCGAAACTGCAATCCGTTCATTGCAAGCAGCAGGCCTAGAAGTTGGAGCCATCTCTGATGTAACTCCTGCTCCACATAATGGCTGCCGCCCACCGAAACCACGTCGAGTTTAAGGAAGGAAGAGAATAAATGGCTCGTTATACCGGAGCAGACTGCAAGCGTTGCCGTCGCGAAAAAGTAAA
>CANFXM010000051.1 GCA_947451045.1 Actinomycetota bacterium
AGTTCGCGCACCGTTCTAGCGCTGGAGGATTCGCATAGCGGCCGAGTGCGCACGCTTGGAAAGCGTGTAAAGGGCAACCTTTCGAGGGTTCAAATCCCTCATCCTCCGCCAGATTTACTAAATCTCAACCCCAATGTATTTAGTTTCAAGGAATTCGTGAATTCCATCGAAGCCACCTTCGCGGCCAAGTCCACTTTGCTTTACGCCGCCAAATGGTGCAGCCGGATCTGAAATAACTCCGCGATTGATTGCAACCATTCCTGATTCGATTGCCTCTGCTGCGCGAATACCGCGAGCGAGGTCGCCCGAAAATACATAACTAATAAGGCCAAAATCGGTGTCATTGGTTAGAGCAATTGCTTCTTCATCGGTATCGAAAGTAACAATGGGTGCAACTGGGCCAAAGACTTCATGGCGCAAGATTTCATTATCTTTTTCACACGTTATGACTGTTGCAGGATAGAAAGCACCATCACCGGCTGGTGTTGTGCCACCGGTAATAATTTTTGCACCACTCTTTACCGCGTTACTGACTAAATCTGCAATCTTGTTGCGTTCTTTCATGGAAACACTTGCACCCAGTTGAACTCCAGAATCAGTTCCTTTGCCCATAACAAGTGCACCCATTGCTTTACTAAATTCTGCAACGAATTTATCTGCGACCGGACGTTGCACATAAACTCGATTTGCAGCAGTACATGCAGCACCACCATTGCGCATCTTCGCAAGCATCAATCCTTGAACTGCAGCAGGAATGTCTGCATCATCAAATACAATAAATGGCGCGTTGCCACCTAGTTCCATTGAGCAACGAATCACGCAATCTGCTGCATCTTTGAGCAAGATGCGACCGACTTCGGTGGAGCCAGTAAATGAAAGATTGCGAAGGCGCGGATCATGAAGCATTTTGGATATTGAAGCGCCAACTTTTTCAGGCAAAATAATATTTATAACACCTTTAGGAACTCCTGCGCGTTCCATGATATCAACGATTGCAAGCGCGGTGAGTGGTGTTTCACTTGCTGGCTTCAAAATCATTGTGCAACCAGCCGCAATAGCGGGGCCAATCTTGCGAGTGGCCATAGCTGCTGGGAAATTCCATGGAGTAATAAGGAGTGAAACACCAATTGGTTGATGAGTTACGAGGATTCGCTTGTCACCGCTTGGGGATTTACGAAAATCTCCCGCAACACGGACCGCTTCTTCTGAGAACCAGCGAAAAAATTCGGCCGCATAGAGGACTTCTCCACGTGCATCGCTGAGAACTTTTCCATTTTCTTTGGAAACAATGGTCGCAATTTCATCCGCTTCGGCAATCATGATTTCGAATGCTTTACGTAAAATTTCTGCACGTACCCGTGGTGCGGTTTTTGCCCAGGATGCAGCCGCTTTATCGGCGGCAGCAAGAGCTGCTTCACATTCTTTATCGCCGGCTAGAGCGACTTCGGCGATAACTGAACCGTCGCTGGGATCGTAAACTGGCATTTTTCCAATGCCATCGACCCATTCACCATCGATATACATTTGTGTGCGCATAAGATGAGCATACTAAGTTCGCAATAAGTGGCGCTAGTAGTGTCACGCAAAGGAGTTGTCAGTGCCAAAATCTTGGACCGATGGCGCACCAGCCCCCGTCGCATTGCAAGAACACGCGCATATAAATGATCCGCTTTCATACAAGATAAAGCGTCGACTTTTAGGAAATGCGCTCAACCGACATTCACTTGGCCATCAACGATTAAGCAAACGTTATGCACTCGGAATTCTTTCCTCGGACTGCATTTCATCCTCAGCTTATGGCAGCGAACAAATTCTTATTGCTCTTTTGCCTGCTTTCGGGTTGGCAGCTTTCGCAATCTTGATGCCAATGACTTTAATAGTTTTGACCATTCTTACAATATTAACTTTGTCTTACCGCAACGTAATTGACGTTTATACAAAAACTGGTGGCGCCTACATTGTTTCGCGCGATAATTTTGGACCAGTAGTTGCACAAATCGCAGCCGTCGCATTAATGCTCGATTACATCGTGACAGTGGCAATTCAATCAGCTGCTGGTGTGGCTGCAATTGTTTCGACATTCCCGGAGTTATCTTCATGGAAAGTTCAGATGACTCTTGCAGTAATTGTGCTTCTTACATATGGAAACCTTCGTGGAGTAAAGGAAGCTGGCAAAGCATTTGCGATGCCTACGTACCTATTCGTTGGTTCAATGTTCATTGTTTTTGCCGTAGGTATTTATCGTGATTTTGCTGGCACGCTCCCAGTTTTAGCAACCAATATTCCCGGAGCGGTCGCTGTCGGAAAACCTTCAGGACTACTAACTTTTGCTGCAATATTTATATTGCTTCGCGCATTTGCAAACGGTGGATCGTCATTGACTGGATTAGAAGCAATTTCTGATGGAGTTGCCCTTTTCAAAGTTCCTGAGGCTGAAAATGCAAAACGCACCCTCGTCGTGATGAGCGTATTACTAGGCTCATTAGTACTTGGTGTCTCTTGGTTTGCCCAACGAATTCACGCCATGCCTTATGACTCTGGTACGCCAACGGTTATTTCGCAGATTGCTCGCGCCGCTATGGGTGATGGCGCAATTGGAAAAGGCATGTTCGTTCTTGTTCAACTCGCGACGATGTTAATCCTTTTTGCCGGTGCAAATACGACTTATAACGCATTTCCATTACTTGTGAATTTTGTCGCGACAGATGGATATTTACCTCGCCAACTTACAAAGCGTGGCCACAGATTAGCTTTTTCAAATGGAATTATTTTGCTCGCAAGCGCAGCAATGCTCCTGGTTTTGTTCACTCGTGCATCGGTAGAGCACTTGGTGGCTTTCTACGCCCTTGGGGTATTTACAGGATTTACACTTGCTGGTTTTGGAATGGCCAAGCATGCACATAAACATCGCACTGGTGCATGGCGTTGGAAAATGATTATCAATTCGATTTCGGGAGGAATTTCAGTAACTGTTGTGTTGATATTTTCCTTCGTAAAGTTTAGCGAAGGTGCATGGATTGTTTTAGTACTTGCTCCGATATTAGTCTTCACATTCTTACGCTTACATAAGCAATATATGCGTGAGCAAGATGCATTATCGGTTAAGCGTGAAGATGAGCGCGCAACTTCTATTGCTCGTCACGACGTAACAGTGCTGGTAGACAATGTAGATGTTGCAACAGTTGGAGCAGTTCGTTATGCGCGATCACTCAAGCCAAGAAATCTCTCAGCTGTTCACTTTGTAATCGATGATCGCCGAGCCGAAGCTATCGCAAAAGCGTGGGCAGAATCTGATGCACTCGATGATGTGACTCTAGAACTTATCGATTGCCCGGATCGACGCCTGGCAAATTCTGCTTTAGATTACGCAATAAGAATGACTGAAAAGAAAGATGTGGAACTCACTCTTCTACTCCCTCGTCGTTCATATTCTCGTTTTCTTGGACGATTACTTCATGACCAAACCGCAGAAGAGATTGCTGCCCCGATATCTCAATTGGCGCGAGTTGTTGCGACAATCGTTCCATTTGATGTAAACAAAATTGCATCAGGTAAAGGTGTAACTATTCATCCTGCTGAAGAAAACGTTGTTGAGAAAATTGAAATTCCAAAGACAATCACTCCGCCAATAAATATCGGGCCAATTAGTCATTACGCCGAAAATCTCACACCTATTGGAAGTATCGAGTGGCGCAAACGGGCGCATGTACAAGGGCAAGTAACTTCTATTAAGACTGCTGCTAGTGGTTCTGCCCCTCTTCTTCATGTTGAATTATGGGATGAGACTGGTGGAGTTACATTGCACTTCATCGGTCGCCGAGAAATCGCAGGTTTAGAAGTTGGCGCACAACTTCGTGCAGAAGGAATGGTTGGTGAAGAAGACGGTTCGCTAACGATTCTCAATCCATCGTACGAACTACTTATATAAATCTGGCGGTGGCGGTGGGATTTGAACCCACGGTTGAGTTTCCCCAACACACGCTTTCGAGGCGTGCTCTTTTGGCCGCTCAGACACGCCACCATGGGTGACGATACCTCAATCGATTAGCGTCGTTGGTTTTGGAAAAATTCCTGTAGCAAAAGCGAAGATTCTTCTGCCATAACACCAGCGCGAACTTCAACTTTAAAGAGTGAGCGAGGATCACGCAATAGATCCCACATCGAACCTACAGCACCGGCTTTTTCATCCCATGCTCCAAAAACTAGTGTTGATATTCTCGATTGAGCAATTGCACCTGCACACATTGCGCAAGGTTCAAGGGTTACAACAAGTGTGCAGCCATCTAGTCTCCAGGATTCTAAGGATTGCGCTGCAGCCCGAATTGCAACAATTTCTGCGTGAGCAGTTGGATCGTTAAGATCTTCTTTTTGATTACAACCTTGTGCAATAACTTTGCCATTAGAATTTAGAATTACAGCACCAACAGGAACATCGCCAGTGCGCAATGCTTCTTGCGCAACAGCTAAAGCTGCTCGCATTGATTCGTTATCTTTCACAACCCTAGTAACTCTGCAAATTGATCGCCAAAACCAAGTCGTGATGCAATGGCTTCTAATTGTTCATCTGGAAATAATTCGTCATCGGCACATATTGCGCGAATTTCCATTTGGTTCATTCCTAAGTCAGAAAATATATCGAGGTGGCCAACCGGATAACTTTCATCATCTTCTTCAGGCATAGGTAAATCTGCGATTTCTATAAACTCTTCTGCCACTTCGTAATCAAGGGCGCATGTGGCATCGCTGAGAAAGAGTGAAATTTGAGTACCTAAAACGCGAATCAACATAAAAAATTCTTCATCGATTGCAATAAGTGCAAGTGCACCGCCATTAGTCTGTTGCGCTTTAAGGCGAGTTATTATTTGTGGAATATCTTGCGCATTGGGAAGGGCAGCTAAAGTCCAGCGTCCGTCTTCATGCCAAGCTGCAACTGCGATATCACCTTCATCTGCAAGCGGGCTCTCTTGTTCAGATTCGTCATCTAGTTCTTCTAGGTCGTCAAACTCTTCAATCTCGTCATCATGATCGTCTAACAAATCTGCCATTTTGTGCCCCCTTTCGCGTGCTCATAGTTTCACTTATTGAATGATAAAGAAAGCCCTGTAAGGTAGGAAGCATGAAAGTACATGTTGCCAATCATCCTTTAATTTCGCATAAATTGACCGTTCTCCGCGATGAAAAGACAGATTCGCCAACTTTCCGAAGACTTGTTGAAGAGCTTGTAACTCTGCTTGCATATGAAGCGACACGTGATGTGAAAACTAAAACCGTAACAATTACCACACCCGTAACAAAGACTCAGGGCATAAAAATGGCAGAACCGCGGCCCGTTGTAGTTCCAATTCTTCGTGCGGGGCTAGGCATGCTCGAGGGCATGGCCAAACTCGTACCAACAGCAGAAATTGGATTTCTTGGAATGGTCCGTGATGAAAAGACATTGCAAGCAAGCACTTACGCAAATCGGTTACCTGAAGATTTATCTGGACGTCAATGTTTTGTATTAGATCCAATGCTTGCAACAGGTGGAACTCTTATCGCAGCATTTCATTACCTCATTGATCTTGGCGCAACTGAAATTACTGCGATTTGTATTCTGGCCGCACCTGAAGGAATAGCTGCAGTTGAAAAGGAATTTACAAATAGCAAAGTTCCAATAACTTTAGTTACTGGTGCACTCGATGAAAAACTAAATGAGCACGGTTACATTGTGCCTGGACTCGGTGATGCCGGCGATCGGCTTTATGGAGTCGTGTAATGGCTTCCACTAGCCCAGGCTATGGAATCACTATTCGCGTTGAAGGACCACCATCTAGTCAGCCAGTAGCACTTGCAACCGCAGTTATCACAGGTGCGGGTGCAACAATTACTGCTTTGGACGTAGTTGAATCACTTTTAGAAAAAGTTGTTATAGATATTACGTGCGACACCATTAATGCAGAACATGCAGAAGAAATTACAAAAGCAATCTCTCTCAAACCTGAACTTACGGTCCGTAAGGTTAGCGATCGAACATTTTTGCTTCACCTTGGAGGAAAAATTGAAATTCGCTCAAAAGTTCCCCTTAAAACTCGCGATGATTTATCACGTGCCTATACCCCTGGTGTAGCTCGAATATGCCAAGCAATAGCTGATGATCCAGCTGATGCTCGTCGTTTAACAATCAAGCGAAATACTGTTGCTGTTGTAACAGATGGTTCTGCCGTTCTTGGACTTGGGAATATCGGACCTGCCGCCGCATTGCCTGTTATGGAAGGTAAAGCAGCGCTTTTCAAACGCTTTGCCGATGTCGATGCATGGCCAGTATGTATTGATTCACAAGATGTTGATGAAATTGTTCGCACCGTCCAACTTATTGCACCCGTATATGGCGGAATCAATTTAGAAGATATATCTGCGCCTCGTTGTTTTGAAATCGAGCGTCGCCTTCGTGACCTATTAGATATTCCTGTATTCCATGATGATCAACACGGGACCGCAATTGTGGTTTTAGCTGCATTACGTAATTCCTTAAAATTAGTAAAGAAAGATTTAGCCGATGTCACAATAATTATGAGTGGGGCTGGAGCCGCCGGAACAGCTATTGCCCGTTTACTCATCAAGAGTGGGGCACAAAATATTATTGGGTTTGATAAAGATGGGATTATTCATAAAGATACCCAGAGCGATGATTTAATGCGTAGATGGTTTATCGACAACTGCAATCCAAAAAATTTCAAAGGGTCAATCTCGGAAGCGATGAAAAATTCTGATATTTTTATCGGCGTGAGTGCACCAAATGTAATTACAGAATCAGATGTCGCTTCTATGGCTAAGGGTTCAATTGTCTTTGCACTAGCTAATCCTGAACCCGAGATTGATCCAGTTATTGCTCGAAAATATGCCACAGTTGTAGCTACCGGCCGAAGTGATCAGCCGAATCAAATAAATAATGTTTTAGCCTTTCCTGGAATATTCCGTGGTTTACTCGATGCCAATGCAAATAAAATTACCGATGAACTTTTGATTGCTGCTGCCGAAGCAATTGCTGATTGCGTGACACCTCAACAGCTCAACGCATCATTTATCGTGCCCAGCGTCTTTGACCCACAAGTAGTTACAGCGGTGGCTTCGGCAGTAAGGAAGTCTGTGTGATCGAGCTTGCGGCATCATTCGATGCACAATTTTCAACTTTGGCGCCGATTTTTCTTTATTTAATAGTCGGGGCAATAATTTTCTTTGAAACAGGCATCCTGCTTGGATTTTTCTTACCCGGCGACTCAATTTTATTTAGTGCAGGTTTAGTGAGCGCCGCACATAGCAAGTCAAATATTGTCATCCTGCTCATTGTCGTATTCGTTGCGGCCTTTATGGGTGATCAAATTGGTTTTGTGTTGGGACGCTTAGTTGGAAGGCCGTATTTAGAAAGACATAACTCGGTGCGTATTACAAAGATGATCGAGCATTCAGAAAGATTTTACGAACACACGGGGTGGTGGGCGGTCGTTGCATCTCGCTTTTTTCCTTGGATCCGCTCATTTGTGCCAGCAATTGCTGGAGCATCAAAAATGAATTACTACAAATTCCTTAGTGCCAACGCTTTGGGTGCATTGCTCTGGGGGGTTGGGATTACTTGTGCTGGTTACTACGCGGCATCCCTCCCTTGGGTCAAGAGTTCTTCTTATGCAATTGCAACTTTTTTTATAGTTGCCTCTTTGGTTTCCGCACTTTGGAACTATTTACGCCGCCGACCATAACCCCTACATAAGTCATTATTATTCCGCTGACTAAATAAGCACTAACGTGCACACCATCTGTCGGATAAAGAATGTCGATTGCAAGTGATCCTACTAATTGACCTCCCACGCTAAATAACGTGAAATTCAAAACACCTAGGTGTTGCACAATTGTGGAAGAAAAAGCAATGTATGTAACTCCAATAACTCCACCCGTATAAATCCACCAAGGACCATGGGGCAGTGGAACCAGCGAAATATTTTTAGTAATTACCAAGACCATAAGTATTATGAAAAGAAATGAAGTTCCCATGATGAAATTGAGTAAAGAGGTGGTGAAACTTTGATGCGAATATTCATTGATCTCACCATTCATGGCTCGTTGAATTCCCCCAAGAGCTCCCGTTACTACCCCAAGAATTACTGCAAATTTTGAAAGATTATTTGTATCCAGTCGATCAAAGACGGAAAGCACAACCGCTAAAACTGTGATAACGGCCGCGGCTACACGGCGCTTTGATAGCATTTTTTTACCGCCGCCGGTTAGGCCTATTCGATCGACAATAAGTGAAGCAGCCGCTTGACCCGCAATGGAAGCTACAGAAAAGATTGCAACACCGATGAGTGGAACAATATGAGTTTGAACGCCAACCCACATACCTCCCAGCATTCCTGCAAAGAGTTTCCAGCGAGCAATTTTCTTCGCTTTTACTGCTCCACGTAGATTTCGAATTCCTTCTTTTATGGAGGGATTAAAGATTGAAATTAGAACAATAATAATTAAACCCGAACTAAACGAGACAAGCGCAGCCTCTAAACCATTATTCAAACGATGTGAAAGTTCACCATTTGCTCGAGCTTGAAGAGCAATCAAAATTCCGGAGAGTCCTGCTAGCAAATCTAGTCTCATAAGAGCCCAATCCTATTCCTCGACTTTGAGCGTTGCTTCTAACCACTCTTCTTCTCGAGTGTTGAAATCCATGTGAGCCTTTTCTAGTTGCGAAGTAATTTCTAGTAATCGACCCGAATCTGAACCAGAACTTTCTTGTTCTTTTTCTAAATTAGAAATGAGCTCCTTGAGTTTCTCAATCTGTCGCTC
>CANFXM010000052.1 GCA_947451045.1 Actinomycetota bacterium
AGGAAGTATATGTCCAAAACATTTCGAAACTTCAGGACTTAAAACGAATATATGAGCTTTATTGGTTTAAGAATCACTAAAAATATATCTAAGCGTTATCCAAGGCTGCGCGCTCATTCAAGTAAATACACGTTGTACAGCTTGGTCCTGAATCTGGAAGATCGCCTTCGAGTACTTCAATGAATTCACCGATAACGCGTAAGAAATTAGCTTGATCGCGCTCGACAGGTAAATATTTTTGGAAAACTCCAAAGCCATAATTTTCTAGCGAATCACCAACGGCGTGAGTTGGTTTCCAAACAAGGAGACCCATTGAAGCAACACGTTGCGCGCGACCTGCTGCAGGATTTTCAAGTGAATAGGCATAAGCCTCAAGTTGTGGGGAGTAGAACTGACCATTGTCGCGTTCGGAATCAGAGACTTTACAATCAATCAAACCGATAGTTCCATCATCATTTGTTGAAACGAGATCGTATTTACCAAGGATGCGCCAGCGAGATTCAACGCCATTGACGATGAGTGGCTTGCTCTTTACCCATTCGCCCCATTTTGTAACTTTGCCAGGACGTAAGGAGGAATCAATAGTTGGCATATCTGCGCCTTGAAAATGTTCTTCTTGTAATGAAGCCATTGTGCCAACGAGTGGGAATTGGCCCGGCATGATTACTTTGTACCAATACTTAATCCATAAGCAGCGCTTACACGTTGATAATCCAAAAGTGAGATCAGATGGCGAAATGTTTTCGCGGGCAGGTTTGGCAGGTTTTTTCATGCTCTAAGTATTGCCTTACTTACTGACAACTGCCGCGATTATGACTGAGATGCCAAGGACAACGATGACTGCGCCACCAGTAAAGCGCAATCGCTCAAGGCGACGAGCATCCGTTGCTAGCCATGTGCGAGCGGTGCCGGCAAGTAAGCCCCATGTTCCATCGGATAAAAATGCGATCACTGCAAAAGTTGCGCCGAGGAGAATGAGTTGAGCAGTCACACTTCCGCGATTGCGATCAACAAATTGAGGAAGTATCGCGGCATTGAATACAAGTGCCTTGGGATTGAGGAATCCAACCCAGAAACCATCGCGCATGGAGCGAAAAGTAGAGGGTGCGACATCTCCTTGATTCGTCATCTCTCCTGCATGAACTCTGCGATGGCGTATCGCATCGATTCCTAAATAAATTAAGTAAGCACCGCCGCCCCATTGGATTGCGGCATATGCCAGATCAGATTTTTGTAGAAGTGGGCCAAGACCAATTGAAATAATGAGTGAGATTGTAAAAAATCCTGTGACATTTCCAGCAACTGTTAGAACTGCAATCTTGCGGCCCCACGCAATGGCCCGAGCGATTACGAATAATACGCTCGGGCCAGGCGCCAAGATAATGACAAACGCTGCAAGGAGATATTCTCCAAAGTGCGTTGGAATTACCATGTGGACATATTAGTGCTTATGAAGATGTACCTCGTGATTTTGCGATTGAGCTAAGCACGCGATATCCAACGATTGCAACCAATGTTGCGTTGATTATTCCGTTGAATGTGTAATCACCGCGAGTCCATGACATATCGGAAATTCCGATAATCAATGCAGAGGCTGCGATGATCAAGTTGCTTGAATCTGCGAAATTGACGCGGCCTTCGATCCAGATACGAGCGCCAAGGACGCCGATCATTCCAAAGAGTGCAACGCCAACGCCACCGAGTGCGCCAACAGGAGTAGAGCTCAAAAGAGCGCCAAATTTTGGTGAGAGTGATAGCAAGATCGCGCCGCAACCCGCAATCCAATATGCAGCAGTGGAGTAAACGCGAGTAGCAGCCATAACTCCAATGTTTTCTGCATATGTTGTTGTACCTGAGCCACCACCTGCGCCAGCGAGTGTTGTTGCAACACCATCGGCGAAGAGTGCCATACCCATTTGATCATCGAGGTTCTTACCTGTCATGGCAGATACTGCCTTTACATGTCCAACGTTTTCTGCAATGAGAACGAGAACAACGGGTAAGAACAAAACAATTGCTTTGCCATTAAAAGTTGGTGATGTAAATGATGGAGATGCAAACCAATGTGCTGCTTTGATTCCAGCAGTATCAACATCACCCTTTACGAATGCAACGAGATAGCCGATGACTAGGCCACCAAAGATGCTGATGCGATTGAGGAATCCGCGAGAGATTGCAGAGATCAATCCGATAGATGCAAGTGTCACAATGCCAATGAGTGGACCCTTAGCAAAGTTTCCTTTTGCAGCACCTGCAAGGTTGAGGCCGATCACCATAACGATGGTGCCAGTGACAACTGGTGGAAGCATCCAGTTAATCCAACCGATACCTGCTTGGCGAACTACTAATCCAACAACGGCCAAGATCACACCAGTGACAAGTACGCCGCCGAGGGCAGCTGACATTCCGCCGCCAGCTTTTGCAGCAGCAATTGGTGCTAAGAATGCAAAGGAAGAACCGAGGTAGCTTGGAACTTTATTTTGAGTAATGATCAAAAATAGAAGCGTTCCAATTCCTGAGAAGAACAGTGTTGTCGTTGGTGGGAAGCCAGTGATGATTGGGACCAAGAAGGTTGCACCAAACATTGCGGCGATATGTTGTAGACCTACACCGATGGTGCGAGGCCATGTAAGGCGTTCATCCGTTGATACAACTTCACCGGGGGAGATTGTCTTTCCATTGCCATGTAATTTCCACGAGAGTAGAGACATGTTTTCCTTCCAATCGAGCCAGATGGCTAGGGGCTTCCTAGCGCGCGGCCAGTAGATGTGGGGAAGGTTGCTATAAGGGTATGACTCAGATCTCAGGTACTCATGCGTACGCCACGCTCTGGAAGGGGTTTTCTGGCAGGGGATAAAGGTGTTTCCAACTTGCACAGGCGCTCGCTATCGACTTGAATAGCCATTCGATATATCGAATAGATATATAAGTTGGAATAAGGGTAGGAGGCAGGCAATGCGCTCACGTAGCGAAACTCTGGAATTTGCCCTCCTTGGACTCCTGGATCAAAGCCCACTACATGGGTATGAACTGCGAAAGCGCATGATCGCTATCTATGGCCCATTTCGCGCTCTCTCCTTTTCAGTGCTCTACCCACAACTTCGCCGCATGCTCGATGCCGGTTTGATTGAGGAGAGTCTTGTCGAGAGCACATCGCGTCGCGCTCGCATCGTCTATGCCATTACGAAAAAAGGTAGCGCTCGCTTTGAATCACTGACAGAAACAGTGAGCCCTGAAACATGGGAAGACGAAGGTTTTGAAATCCGCTTTGCATTTTTTAGTCCAACATCGACAAAGAACAGAGTCAGAATTCTTGAGGGTCGTCACAGACGCCTCAAGGAGAAAGCAGAACTCCTACGTGGTGAACTCGAGAAATCACCAGTGGGAATTGATCGATATCTAGAAGAGTGGCGACGTCACTCCCTGGAATCAGCTGAGCGAGAAATCGCATGGCTTGAAGACATGATTAAGACCGAGAGGAAATAGAGTGAATATCACAACAGGAAAAGGTGACATCCGTGTTGCCATCATCGGCGTTGGTAACTGCGCAAACTCGCTAGTTCAGGGAGTTGAGTATTACAAGGATGCTGCCATCGACCAAGAGATCCCAGGTCTTATGCACGCAGTTGTTGGGGGATATCACATCTCTAACATCAAGTTCGTTGCAGCCTTTGATGTCGATGCGAAAAAAGTTGGACTCGATCTAGCCGATGCTATTTGGGCGAGTGAGAACAACACAATTAAATTTAGCGATGTTGCTAAGACTGGTATCACCGTACAACGCGGCGTCACCAATGATGGTCTTGGAAAGTACTATCGCGAAACAATTACAGAATCTGATGGACCAGCTGTCGATATCGTCGCTGTACTCAAGGAAGAAAAAGTAGATGTACTCATTTGCTACTTGCCAGTGGGTTCTGAAGTTGCCGCTAAGTACTACGCACAATGTGCAATCGATGCCGGTGTCGCATTCGTCAACGCACTTCCAGTATTTATTGCATCTGATCCAGTGTGGGCAGACAAGTTTGTAAAAGCAGGACTTCCAATTGTTGGAGATGACATCAAGAGCCAAGTTGGTGCGACTATCACTCACCGCATCATGGCTAAGTTATTCCAAGACCGTGGAGTTCACTTAGATCGTACCTACCAGCTCAATGTTGGTGGAAATATGGACTTCAAGAACATGCTCGAGCGTGATCGTCTTGAATCAAAGAAAATTTCAAAGACTAATTCGGTGACCTCACAACTCGATCACGACATGGGTGCAAAGAATGTTCACATCGGACCTTCGGATTACATTCCATGGCTCGATGATCGCAAGTGGGCCTATGTTCGCCTTGAAGGTCGTGCATTTGGTGACGTTCCTTTGAACTTGGAATACAAGCTTGAAGTATGGGATTCACCTAACTCTGCTGGTGTCATCATTGATGCGCTTCGTTGCGCAAAGATTGGTCTTGATCGCAAGATCGGTGGCCCACTTCTTTCACCATCGAGTTACTTCATGAAGACTCCACCTGTTCAATACACAGATGAGCAAGCACATGTAAAGACTGAAGATTTTATCTCTGGAAAATTGCAGAGCTAACTTCGCCGGAATTGAAAAATCCCCCGTTCCCATGACTGGAAGCGGGGGATTTTCCTTTACCCCTCACGGAGAGTTGAGGGTTAAATCGTCGCCTCCTCAGGAGTGCGACGAAAGTGAATTAACCCAGCGATTGCGAGCAACAACATCAAGAGACCAGCAAACAAAGCAACTCCGGCAGATATCAATGCAATCTGACCCAGTTGCCAAAATGCATATGCATTGAGCAACATTCCACGAAGTGATTGACCTTTGAAAACTGTTTCAATCATTGCATTTGCTTTTGCATCAGCGACTTGAAGATCCTTATTTGTTGGATCGCCGGCCAATGCTGCATCAGCACTACGTCCTGCAGTTGTTGCAGCTGCATAAGTAGGCATGTGCGATAAATGAAAACCGATGTAATGGTCTGCATACATCTGCGCTTGCTTACCTGTTGTCATTATTTCTCCACCATTGGCTGCAAAAAATGCCTTAGTTGCATCATCTGCCTTTGCATCACCATTGCTCTTTGGAATTTGAATTTCCTGAGCTTGAAGTTGTGTCTCGACTGCGCCATCTGCAAATGTGGCGCCCCAGTTGAGAAGACCGGCAGCGATGATAAGAAATAGTCCTAAACCGGCTCCGACAAAGGTAACGATTTTGTCAAACGTTTTGCGTTTCATTTTTTATTCTCTCCCTCTTAGACATCTTTTTCTAAGATGCAGGGATAGTTAACTATGCACACCGTGCGTGAATCTATGATTTACGGAGTGGTATCTCTCGCTGAAAATTATTGTAAAACCTTAGAGTGATAGCCCCAAAAAATATGTGATGCGCAAAACAGAATCTTTATTTAGTGTGAAACCCGATTGCAGTACGAACGTCCGTCGGGACCGATTTCATGGTGGGAACATTCAACAGATAATTTATCGAAAGCTTGATCGCCATAATGCGTGCGATAGGCAAGTGCAAGTAGCACACGAAGATTTGTATCTACATCAGATTTGATTCCAAAAACTTGTGCACTTCGGCTAACAGTATTTTCGATAACTTTTTCAGTGTGTGAAGTTTCTTTTGCAATCAAACTATTAGATTTTCCTTCGCACACGAGTTCTAATACGAGTTGTTCAAAGGGGGATAGTTCGCGGGAACTAATTGTGATATCACGTGCCATTTCTTTGCCTCTCCGTGGCGTTGTCTTAACATTATGCTCCTCAATATTGTTAAAAGGCACCCCTACAATGGGCATATGAGCGAAATAGTTGCCACGCGCGAGGGAGCAATCCTGACCCTTTCTATCAATCGTCCCGCGAAAATGAACGCCCTCACCCGTGCGATGTATGGCGAGTTGGCTAAAGGCCTCAATGAGGCAGCTGGTGACTTTGCGCTGCGTTGCGTTGTAATTACCTCAGAGGGCGATCATTTCACTGCAGGTAACGATATTAAAGATTTTATGGATAACCCACCCACAGATGAAGATTCTGATGTTGGAGTATTTCTTGGTGCACTTCTCAATTTTCCAAAGCCACTTATTGCGGCAGTGAAAGGAAATGCTGTCGGCGTCGGCACAACAATGTTGCTTCATTGCGATGTTGTTGTCGCATCCCCTACTGCTAATTTTTCGATGCCATTTACTTCGCTAGGACTTGTTCCAGAGGCTGGGTCGAGTTTTCTCTTCCCACAATTAGTGGGCTATCAAAGAGCTGCAAAAATATTTTTCACAGGTGAGGCATTCGGCGCCGATGAAGCTAAAGAGATGGGACTAGTTGCATCAATTGCACCCGATGCCTACGGTGAAGCGATGAAGATTGCGCAACAGATAGCGACGCAACCACCTCAAGCAATCATCAACACAAAGGCACTTTTGAAAGCGCGCCAACATGATTCAGTAGCAGCGGTGATGCGCGCTGAATTCCAGCTCTTTGCCATGGCGCTGCAATCAGATGAAGCTATGGAAGCATTCATGAACTTCATGGCGGCGAGAGGAAAGAAATGACAATTACTGGAGATCTCTCGGGCAAGAAAATATTTATCACTGGAGGCTCACGTGGAATTGGTTTAGCAATTGCACTTCGCGCAGCTCGCGATGGTGCTTCCATTGCTATCGCAGCTAAAACGGCTGAAGTAAATCCGAAATTACCTGGAACTATTTATTCAGCGGCGCAAGAGATTAACGCAGCAGGAGGTAGGGCTCTTGCCATTCAGTGTGATTTGCGTGATGAGAATCAGATTGAGGCCGCCGTTGCGCAAGCTGCAGCAGAGTTCGGTGGCATCGATATTTTGATCAATAATGCCAGCGCAATTAACTTGACCAAGACAGAGGCAACTCCTGCTAAGCGTTTTGATTTGATGTTCGATGTCAATGTGCGCGGAACATTTCTTACTTCACAAGCTGCGATTCCACATTTGAAGAAGTCGGCGGCCGATGGTCGCAACCCTCATATTCTCAATCTTTCACCGCCACTGTCGATGAAAGCAGTGTGGTTCAAGAATCACGTTGCGTACACAATGGCAAAGTATGGAATGAGTATGTGCGTTCTTGGAATGTCGGCGGAGTTCAAACGAGATGGCATTGCTGTTAATGCGCTTTGGCCACGTACTGCCATTGATACTGCGGCCCTTGCCATGATTCCAGGGGTTGATACGGCGGCATGTAGAACTCCAGAAATTCTGGCTGATGCCGCCTATGTAATTCTCAATCGCCCGTCAGCTGAGTGCACCGGAAATTTCTTTGTCGACGATGAAGTCTTAGCGACAGTGGGCGTTACCGATTTGGATAAGTACTCAGTCGTGCCTGGAACGACGGACTTCTTGCTTGATTTCTTTTTGGACTAATACGTGAGCTTCGAATTTACAAATGACTATGCAGTTGCGCAAAAGTGGGCTGCCTATGATTCCAAAGTAAGTGAGCTCTTCGATTTGTATTGTCCAGCGCATCTTTTTACTCACGCTGCTCGAAGCGTTGATTCGTTTTCATTTACAATCGATGACAATAAAAGTTTTGGAATGGGATTTGGGCCAGCGCCCTATTGGGATCCGACATGGGCGCAATGTTCGATGAATCGCCATGCTCATCTTCAAATTCCAGCTAACTTTGATGTCGATGGTGATTGGGATGTATATGCCATCAACACAGCACCATTTTCGAATGAGAAAGCGGTGGAAGAAGCTACCGATGACGAAGAAATTGATGCCTTCATCAATGAATACGCACCTCATTCCTCAGTGCATGCAGGTGATCCTGAATCTTTATTTTGGGGATCAATACGCAGTCCCATTGGTGAATTATTAGCTGTTGGAACAATTGTGCGATGGAGAAGCGTTCACCATATGTTTGCCTCCATTTGTAGCGCGCCTCATGTTCGCGGCCAGGGTGTTGGAACGCAATTGATTAAATCAATGCTCTCAACTGTGCATGCGCGCGGAGTTATGCGAATTGGTCTTGGCGTTTTTGCTGGTAATGCACCAGCTAAGGCGCTCTATGAAAAAGTTGGATTTGAATTACTTCAGGAGTTCCGCGCCTTTAATCAAAGTGAATAGGCCCTCGACAACCGATTTTGCGCCACTGTGCATCTGTAATCGAGCATTGAGGAAAGTATCCGCGCGAGTTTCCATCATCAGCGCCTGTACGCGCTTATCAACTCCGTAATATGACAGTGGAACATAAGTTCCGGCATATGGTTCATTTTCATAGAGCTCACCTAATGATGCAAATGAAGTGAAAGCTACTTCCTTGAGTTTCTTTGATGTATGAAACTCATCAGTTCCAATACACATTGCGGGGCGCCTCTGTCCTTGATTAATTGCGTTCAGATGTTCTTCTGGTCTATAAGAATGAATATCGAGAATGGTTACGTTGGATACTGCGCCAAGTCGTTGTGTAACAAGTTCTGAAATTGCTTGGGCATAGGGGTGAAAATATTTATCGAGTA
>CANFXM010000053.1 GCA_947451045.1 Actinomycetota bacterium
CCTTTATATCCAGCAGTACAAATATTGCGAACATAGGTGCCGCATAATTGCCAAATAATCCAGTCAGCGGCTTCAACCCAATGATCCATCGCAGCATAAACATCGGGGGCTTCTTCTAATAATTGAAGTCCCTTAGCAAATTCCCATTCGGATGAAATCTTTCCGCCGTAGCGTGAAATCCATTTTTCACCGCGTGCATGTGCAAGTTCATTGATGCGATCAGCATGTGATTGTGCAGAGTGATGCTTCCATAACTTCACATAAGCATGTGGATTATTCGCAAACTCTTTCAATTCAGATAAGGGTGTTCCATCACTTTTTACCGGCAACACTGTGCACGCCGTGAAATCAGTTGTAATACCAATTACTTGGGCAGGATTGATACCAGATTCTTTGAGTACCGCAGGAACAGTTTTCTTGAGAACATCTACATAATCTGCCGGAACTTGTAGCGCCCAATCCGGTGGCAATTTCGCACCCGAAGTTGGCAATGTTTCCTCTAGAACGGCGTGCGGGTATTCATAAAGCGATGTAGCAATTTCGGCGCCATCAGAGACGCGCACCAAAAGTGCGCGACCTGAAAGCGTGCCGTAATCGACACCAATTACATACTTATCTGTTGGAGAAGTAGACATAAGAAGCCTATTACGCCTGCTTGAGGGATAGGCGAACCATCTGCCATGAAGCAGGTGGCAATGTGATTGAAACCTTGGTTCCACTGACTGTGGCTGTAATTGCAGAGACAGGTTTTACTTGCTCTCCAGTTTCCAAAGTATTTGTCTTTGTTAGATCCTTATCAGTCAAAGTTACTTGTTCGATAATGCTGAGATCGCTAAATCCAGCAAGTTCAATCTCAGTTGTATGAGTATCGGTAAGTGAGCGATTGACCAAGAAGATTGCAGCGGCATCATTAGCTGCGTCATATGTTGTTACTGCATCGATTGCATTAACAGTTCCGAATTTATCGGTTGTGATCTTTGGTGAATCGATACGAGTCATCAAAGTCTTGCCATGGCCATAACGAGCTGTATATGAGAATGGGAAGAATGTTGTCTGGCGCCAAGCTGGGTGGCCAACTTCTGCACGAATTGGTGCAATCACGTTGACGAGCTGAGCAAGACAAGCCATCTTCACACGATCGCTGCGACGCAAAATGCTAATCATCAAGTTACCAAGAACAACTGCATCTGCAACATCGTATGTATCTTCGATGACGTGTGGTGCTGGCTCCCATGTCTTAGCGCGTGGCAAGTTCATGTATTCCGAAAGATTCCAAACATTCCATTCATCAAGAGATAAAGTGATTGTCTTATCGCTGCGCTTCTTTGCCTTTACTGCATCTGCAATTTCGCACACTTCATTGATGAAGTAATCCAAATCAGTTGAGCAGACCATGAACTCTTGAGTGTTGCCATGATCTTGGTAGTACGTATGAAGAGATACGTGATCAATAACTTCATAGGCCTTCTCAAGAATTGTCTCTTCCCACTGACCAAATGTTGGCATTGATCGATTTGAGCTACCTGCAATAACAAGTTCGAGGTTCTCATCAATTTGGCGCATGCCGCGTGCAACACTGGCGGCAAGAGTTGAATAATCCTCGGCAGTCTTATGACCTAATTGCCAAGGACCATCCATCTCGTTTCCAAGACACCAGACCTTTACGTTATATGGATCTTTATGGCCATTTGCTACGCGGTAATTAGCCCACTTTGAATCAGCATCAACATTTGTATATTCAAGAATTTCAAGTGCTTCATTTAGACCAGCAGAACCTAAGTTCACGGCCATCATTGGCTCAACGCCAGCAGCTTTACACCATGTCATAAATTGATCTGTACCGAATTGGTTTGTCTCAAGTGAATGCCATGCAAGATCAATGCGCTTTGGACGCTCTGACTGTGGCCCTACTCCATCTTTCCAGTCATAGCCTGAAAGAAAGTTTCCACCTGGGTAGCGAATAATTGTTACGCCAAGTTCTTTTACTAACTCCATAACATCTTTACGGAATCCATTTTCATCAGCAAATTCTGAACCTGGCTCGTAAATACCTTCGTAGATACAGCGACCCATATGTTCCGCAAATGATCCGTAAACTCGTGGATCGATCTCTGATATTTCGAAATGGCGATCTACGATAATTTTTGCCGATGACATGTGTGGTGCCTTTCAGTTAGGGGTTGGAAAATTACTTGACAGAACCAGCGTTGATTCCACCTCGCCAGTAGCGCTGCAGGAACAAGAAGGAAAGAATCAAAGGAATAATTGCAATGAGTGAACCAGCAATAACTAAGTTGAAGAGAAGTGAGTTTGCGCCTTCTTGGCTCGCCTGCTCGAACCAGGATGTCAGACCGACCGTTAGCGGATACAACTTATTATCGCTAAGCATTACTAGTGGCAAGAAGTAGTTGTTCCAACTAGCCACAAGTGAAAATAAGAAAACGGTAACGAGTGCTGGTTTCAACATTGGCAGCACTATCTGCCAATAGATACGAAATTCTCCAGCGCGATCAATGCGTGCAGCTTGTAAAATTTCTTCAGGAATACTTTCGGCAACATAAACCTTAATAAGAAAGGCTCCGAATGGACTCATCATCGAAGGCAAAATAACAGCCCAAGGAGTATTGACTACATTGACCTTAGAAAAGAGTAGGTACATAGGCATAACGAGAGCTGTGGCTGGAACCATTACAAGTCCGAGAATGAATGACTCAAGTAATTTTGCGCCTCTAAAAGCAAAGCGAGCGAGGGCATAACCAGCCATCGATGAAATAAGTGTTGCACCAAGTGCCGAAGAAATTGAGTAAATAGCCGTATTGCGCATCCAGACTGCAAACAAGCCACCATCTTGTGTCAGCAAGCCGTGGAGATTTTGTACGAGGTGCCATTTTTTTGGGAACCATAACGAGAAAGTACTGATTAGATCTTGGTTATCTTTAGTCGAGTTTACAATCACCCAAACTATTGGGATCATGAAATAACCAATAGCAACAATCATTAAGGTATTAGCGGTGTAACTCTTGGTGGCTAAGTAACCACTCTTACGTGTCTTCACATTTGAATTACTCATTGTGATTTTGCCTTTCTACGACTAACACTCATAAATATGTAGGTTAAGACGAAGACCACTAACGCCAGAGTAAAGGAAACTGCTGCGGCATAGTTGAATTGCGATTGAGCAAATGCCAGGTTGAAGGAATAAATATTTGGCGTGTAACCCATACTTACAGCATTTGTATAGCGTCTTAGAATATTTGGTTCAGTGAAGAGTTGCATTGTTCCAATAATTGCAAACAAGCCAGTAAGAAGAATTGCATTCTTGACAGCTGGAAGCTTGACGCGAATAGCGATCTGTACTTGCGAAGCGCCGTCTACAACAGCGGCTTCATAGACTTCACGAGAAAGTCCCTGCAAAGCTGAATAAATAATAATCATGTTGTAGCCAGTCCAAGCCCACGTGATGATGTTGGAGATGGAATAAATAAACATTCGAAGTGAATAGAAGTTCAAATCCTTTACACCCAAATGACCAGCAATTCCAACGAATGGGCCGAACGACTTGCTATAAAGGAAGCCCCACATGAGTGCTGCAACTACACCTGGTACTGCGTAAGGCATGAAAGCAATGAGTCGAAAAATGCGTGAGAGGCGAGTGTTGAGTGCATCAATAACAAGTGCGCTCGTTGTTGAAATAAAAAGCATGATTGGAATTTGAATAATTCCGAAAATTAATACGCGCTTGACACCCTCGATAAATACTGGGTCTGTCAGCGATGTTGCGTAGTTTGCTAACCATACAAATGATTGTCCGCCAACAAGAGTGTCGGCCTGGGTACTGAGATAAAAGGCGTATCCCAAAGGTGCCACAAGAAATGCAAGGACGACCAAAAGGAATGGCACCATAAAGAGCCATCCCGTGAGCGATTGCTTGAACTTCATTTATCTCCTCGATTCAAAAAAATAATAATTAACATAACTTTTGTGAAATGTATCGAACGTGGTGCCCGACCTCAAAGAGGTAAGGCACCACGCCCAATGACATTACTTACTTATTGAGATACTTTGAAGCCTTGCTTTGTTGCATAAGCAACAACCTTTGACTGCACAGTATCTAGTACTGATGACCAAGCTGCTTTTCCATTGATCGCGAGAGTTGTTTCATCCCCGAGAGTTGAATAGATAAAGTCTTGGATAGGTGTCCATTGAAATGCACCAAGCTTTTGTGAAGCGTGGATGTAAATCGGATTAACCTTTTGATCAGCGAAGATCTTGTATGAGTAGTTAGCGAACTCAGGGTTTGATTCAACCTTTGTCACTAGTGGGTATAGGAATGCAGAGTTAAGTCCGATATCCCATGCTGAGCCCTTAGTGATTTTTGTCTGAGTTGGATAGAGCTCCATTGCAACCTTTGTTGCAAGTGCAGCTTGCTTGGTCTGATTGATAACGGTAAAGCTTGATCCGCCCCAATCGCCTTGCGCATCTGCCCCAGCTGTCCACTGTGGTGTTGGAGCAACTGCCCACTTACCAAGTGTCTTATCTGTGAGTTGTCCTGTGAGGTAACCAGGTGTCCAACCAGCAGCGACCCATGTCCAGTACTTATCTGTGTCATAGCCCTTGCCTGTGTCAGTTGCCCAGAATGACTTATCGTCAACTGCTTTGCTTGTTACAAGGTCGCCCCAGTATGAAAGAACCTTCTTGCAACTTGCTTGATTGAGCTTGATGCCAAGGTTTGCAGCTGAGACTGTCATGTTGTACTTGTATGGGAAACATCCGCCTTGCCACATAAGTCCTGTAACCCAACCAGGATCATTTCCGTATGTACCGATGAACTGATCTGGGTTTACTTTCTTAATTGCAGCTGCAGCAGTTGCGTACTCTGCCCATGTTGTTGGAACTTTGATGTTGTTCGCTGCGAAAAGATCCTTGCGATACAACATTGCCATTGGGCCACCGTCAACTGGAATTGCGTTGACTTGTGTTCCCTGTGTTGATTGAGCCCATGCCCATGCTGCATAGCGACCATCTTTATTTGATGCGCCGTACTTGCCCATGTCAACGAAAGGCTTAAGAATTGCGAATGTTGGAAGTGTCTGGAACTCGATCATTGCTACATCAGGGCAACCCTTTTTAGCTTTGATACAAGTCTTTAGCTTTGTGTATTCAGCTCCACCTGCTCCTGCATTTGTCCAGTCAACCTGAACATCTGAGTGTGAAGCGTTGAAGATGTCTACAACTTCCTTCATGTTTGGGTACCAAGCCCAAACCTTAATGTGCACTGGAGCTGCTGATGCCTGAGTAACAGCAGAAATTCCAGTGGTCGAGAGGATGATGCCAAGTGCTAATGCAGAAAAACCTGCAATGCGCTTTGTGCTCTTGATCATGTAGTTCCTTTCCATCGTGGCTTTCGGAGGGGTAAAAATCGCCCATTGTGGGAATGCGCCAACCCGGGCGATCAAGCAAATTACTTTCGTAATTTGAGAAGCAAACAATCATTAAGGGGGACCTCGACGAGAGTTCGCGCGCAGTGCCATAATTGTTATCGTTCACATTTACCATGTCAAGAGGAAAATGTGAACGTTATCTAATTGTTACTTTGTAGGTGCCTTTGCAGTACTGGAACGGACCACAAGGGATGGGGTGATGGCCAAGCTCTTTTTGCTCACCTTTTCACCTTTGATGAGATGAACAAGTAGGTCTAGACAGCGCTTTCCGACTTCATCAAAATCTTGGATGACGGTGGTCAGTTCTGGGACTAGATATTCAGATTCCGGCAGATTGTCAAAGCCGATCAGACTCATTTTTGCGGGAACAGCGATTTTGGCTTCGCTCAGTGCTTTGAGAGCGCCCAATGCCATTGAGTCATTAGCCGCAAAAATTGCAGTTACTTTTGGATCTTTGAGAATCTCTTGTGTGGCTTCATACCCTGAACGCGCAGACCAATCTCCTGCCACGAGATTCTTCGTAGGAAGCATTGCATTCTCAAGTCCGTTTTTCCAACCATCTAAACGTTTCTGCGTTTCAAACCATTGTGGTGGGCCCGAGATATGTGCAATATTTTTATGACCTAGTTTGATGAGATGTTCCACTGCAAGTTGGGCGCCCAGTTGTTGATCAACGTTGACGGATGCGACTGGACCTTTATTTTCACCTTCGACAATGACAGCTGGGATTCCTCCAGGTATTGCCCCAAGTGGTTTTTCGTCAACATAATGCGGAGCAATAATTACAATTCCATCGACCCCAGCATCTGCCAATTCGCGAATTCCATTTTCAATAGAGATGCGATCAATTGCCTTCAAAGAGACAACGCTTACTGCATAACCAACTTCGCGCGCACTAGATTGCACGGCATGAAGAGTAGAGGCTGGGCCAAAAAGTGTTGTGTCATAACTCAAAACACCGATAGTTGAACTCTTGCCTGTTACTAATGCACGTGCTGCAAGGTTTGGGCGATAACCCATTTTTTCCATAGTGGCTAATACTTTTTTGCGCGTCTCATCACTGACACTTTTATGATTATTGAGTACACGAGAAACCGTTTGATGAGATACGCCGCTGGCTTCGGCAACATCGAGCATGGAAGGTGCGCGCTTAGTCACGAACTTAACCTCTTCCCTCATTGTTAGCGATAACAGGTGCTATTCAAGCACTAGAGCAAGGAAAAAGGAATCAATTCCGTTCGACAACTTCAAAGGACCACGGGCCTATTTCTAATGAGTTATTCGAGTTGATTTCAATGTCACTTATAGCGCTATTCGCAGTGAAAGGAATATTTACTTTTACTGACTCCCAACCCCAATTGAAAATGAAATGGAGTTCTTTCCCTTGAGAATTGATTGCTGAGTTTGTAGTAACTGCAGCTGACTTAGAAGTTGGGCGATCATGCGAGGCGATAGTTGAACGAATCCACTGGGATATTCCTTTACTCAATTCATAATTTGGAAGAGACCCAATGTAAGTAGCTCGACCTTTACCAAACTCTTTAGTAGTAACCGCAGGAAAAGTTTTGAAGAATGGATGCTCATATGTTGCTAAAACTTGCGCATCATCAACGATGAGTGAATCTACCCATTGCGTCGCCATGCCACCTGATTGCTCAAATCCATGGACGGGGAGTTCCAAAGTCAAATGACTAAATTCGTTGTAATGCACTCCCAGTGCTTCACGAAGCACCCCTGGCATGACATCGGTATTTATTGTTCCTTTTGGATTCGCATATCCGGTGCGTGGAGTAATAACTAAGTGAGCACCAGCACGCGCATACTCCACCGCATATTTCAAAACTTTCTCATCAGCAATGTAATAGCCAGGTATACAAAAGATTGGATGTTTGCGGACTAGCTCTGCAGGATCATCGGGTAGCTGATCAGATGAAAAAAATTGAACATGCAGATCTGAGGAAAAGAAGAGATCGCTAAACGTATTGAGGAATTTTCTATAGGACTCTTTATCTCCCAATGGCGCACCAGTTGCTTCGGTGCGAAGTGCTGGTTGAAATTCCATCGCCCATCGACTCTGCGCAGATATCAACATCGCAACTTCGCTGACGGGAGTAAGACCTAATGCTTTAGGGCCCAATTTCGCTAGCGTGGCACTGATTTCTTTGAATGACTCAAAGGTGCGCTCTGGTTGGAGATTATGGCCAAGAATTCCGCCCCAATAACTTTCGTGACCAAATGGAATTGTGTGCCAATGCCAATACTCAACCATCTCGGCGCCACGAGAAATAAGTGCAACAGCAACTTGTTGTAATTGGCCTGGGTACGGAGGAAACATTCCTGAATTTGGCGGATGCCCGAGCATCGTTGCATTTGTTTCAGTGACCAAAAAGTTTTCTTGCTTTAAACCACGTGCAATATTTGCAAGAAGGTAAACAATCCCCGGGCCAGACTGCCTTGCAGTCCATGGCGTGCCACCTTGAATTTTTTCCGGCTGCGGATGCATCAAGCCATCTTGCGGTGAGTAATAAACATTGACTGATGTGAGATCCAAGCGTTTGGCAATTTCATTATCGTCACTACCTGCTCGACCTAAATCAATACATGTTGTTACAAAATGCTTCTTGGGAACTATCGAGCGAACAATGTCGGCTTGCCATCCAATATATGTTGTCGTCAATCCGGCTTGGAAAGTTCGCCA
>CANFXM010000054.1 GCA_947451045.1 Actinomycetota bacterium
TACGATTGAAAAAGCTGACTTCCTCGGACTTCGCACTGCGATTGAAAATGGAACGGGTTTTGCTGGATGGCATGGCGGTATTGCAGATGCATATCGAAATAATTCTGATTACTTACATCTTGTTGGTGGACAGTTCGCATGTCATCCAGGAAAGCACCCTGATGAGTTGAAAGGCGAGCAAGAAGATAATTACATGCCATATACGGTCAATTTCTTGCCAGAAGCGGCTAACCACCCCATCACAAAAGGAATGAAAGATTTTGATTTAGTAACTGAGCAATATTGGGTTCTCTCCGATGATTACATTGATGTATTGGCAACAACTACTCAAAAAGTTCGCGAATGGGATCCATGGAATCGAGAAGTTACATCACCAGCTGTGTGGACTCGTAATTGGGGTAAAGGAAAAATATTTATCTGTACACCAGGACATAATCTAAAAGTAGTTCAAGATCCCAATGTGAGACTTCTCATTGAAAGAGGTTTGCTATGGGCATCCCGCTAAGAGTCGGAATAATCGGTGTTGGAAATATCAGCACGCAGTATTTAACACATATTCCTACACTCCCATCTCTAAAATTAATTGCATTAGCAGATTTAGATATGGTGCGCGCACAAGAAGTTGCAGCTAAAGCAGGTGTAGAAGCCCGCACAGCGGATGAGTTAATTTCATCATCAGATATCGATGTCATTCTCAATCTGACGACTCCTGGTGCTCATGCAATTATTGGAATGAAAGCGCTAACTGCAGGTAAGCATGTCTATGGTGAAAAACCACTTGCACTCACTGTTGAAGAAGCTAAACCAATGATGGAATTAGCCAAGCGCTCTGGACTTCGTATTGGCAGTGCTCCAGACACAGTTCTTGGAACTGGAATTCAAACTTCACGTGATTTATTAGATAGCGGACGAATTGGTAAGCCACTTGCAGCAAGTGCTTTTTGGTCTGCACCAGGTCACGAACTTTGGCATCCAGCACCACAATTTTATTATTTACCAGGTGCCGGACCACTCTTTGATATGGGACCTTATTATCTGAGCGCCCTCGTTACATTACTTGGCCCAGTTGTCAGTGTTATTGGAAGTTCTACTCGCTCCGATCGCCAAAGAAGTGTTGCAACGGGCGAACTTGCCGGTACCGAACTTCGAGTTGAAGTAGAAACACATATTTCTGCGCTACTTGAACATGCATCGGGTGTGAGCTCAACAATCATGATGAGCTTTGAAGTATGGGCGGCCCGACTTCCACGCATTGAGGTCTATGGAACTGAAGGAACAATTTCAGTGCCAGATCCCAATATGTTTAGTGATGAAGTACAAATTTATACATCGGCAGAGCGCGAATGGAAAGTTGCGCCTGCCTCTGCAGGATATAAAGAAGCAGGGCGTGGATTTGGATTGGCAGATATGGCAATTGCTATAGATAAGGGCGCACCACATCGTGCATCTGGAGATCTTGCATTCCATGTACTTGAGATTATGGAATCAATTCTCAAATCCGCAAAGGGTGATCAACGAATCACCATGAAGAGCACCGTTGCTCAACCTGAAAAAGTTCCCTTCTCATCTTTGACGTAAGGAAATTGAACGATGCCACAGCCAGAACTCTTGCCATCTAATCAATTCGATCACTTTTATCGTGGTGGCGATCGAATCGGGAAATTGCGCAACGGTCCTGGCGGTCCAATGCGTCCAGAGGAATGGATTGGTTCTGTAACTACTCGCTTTGGCGAGAGTGTCAATGGTCTATCAAAACTTTCCAATGGTGAGTTACTCCGTGATGCAATTGCACGTGAACCTCATGCATGGTTAGGCGCGCAACATTGTGAAAAATTTGGCGTAAGTACAGAAATTTTGGTGAAGTTACTCGATCCAGCGCAACGCCTTCCTGTTCACTTTCACCCAAATAAAAAATTTGCAAAACAACATCTAGCACTCGATCACGGTAAGACCGAAGCTTGGATTATTTTGGAAGCCCCCGCTGGTAGTGGAGTAGGACTTGGTTTTGATCAAGTACATACAAAAAGTGATGTACAAGCAATGATTAAGGCTCGCGATTCAAAGGCACTGATTGATTCACTCACTCGTATTGAAGTTTCTGTGGGCGATGCAATTTTGGTCCCAGCCGGAACACCTCATGCAATTGATGAAGGAATTTTTGTGCTCGAACTTCAAGAACCGACAGATTTATCGGTACTCCTTGAATGGGAAGGTTTCGCCGTCGATGGCGAAATTGATGGTCACTTAGGTTTAGGTTTCGAGACTGTTTTAGATGCACTCGAATACCAACCATTAGGTGCATCGCGCATTAGTGAATTAGTAACTCGCGGAGGATTAGCTGCGCAATCAACACAATCACTTTTTACGAGTGCAGCCGATAGCTTCTTTAGAGCACATATGTTTACTGGTGATTCAACTTCCATAGATGCGGGCTTTGGAATTCTCTTGGTTCTTGAAGGAAGTGGCGAGATCCAATTCGAAAATTCCCCAACAATTGCAGTAAAGCGCGGTGATGCAGTACTTATTCCGTGGTCAGCAGGGGCATCTCGTCTCATAGGTGCCCGCGGAGTTCTCTCTCGTCCTCCGTTAGACTAAGGCACATGTCTAAGGTCCTTGCATCGCTTCCCGTTGGAGAAAAAGTAGGAATCGCTTTTTCCGGCGGTCTCGATACATCTGTTGCAGTTGCATGGATGCGCGAGAAGGGTGCAATTCCTTGCACGTACACAGCAGATCTTGGCCAATACGATGAACCAGATATCGATTCTGTTCCGGGCCGTGCAAAGCAATATGGCGCGGAAATTTCACGACTTGTTGATTGCAAAAGTTCTATCGTTGAAGAAGGATTAGCTGCAATTGCTTGCGGAGCATTTCATATTCGTTCAGGCGGAAAACAATATTTCAATACGACGCCGCTGGGCCGCGCAGTAACTGGAACATTGCTTGTTCGTGCGATGCTGCAGGACAACGTTGATATTTGGGGCGATGGTTCAACATATAAAGGTAATGACATCGAACGTTTCTATCGCTACGGATTACTCGCAAATCCAAAACTGAGAATCTATAAGCCATGGCTCGATGCCGACTTCGTCAACGAACTCGGTGGACGCAAAGAGATGTCGGAATGGCTCGTTGCAAGAAAATTTCCTTATCGTGACAGTACCGAGAAAGCTTATTCAACAGATGCAAATATTTTAGGTGCAACGCATGAAGCAAAGCGTTTAGAGGATTTAGATACCTCCGTAGAACTTGTAGAACCAATCATGGGCGTGCGCTTTTGGGATGAGTCTGTTGTAATCAAATCTGAAGATGTAAAAATTCAATTTGTACAAGGTCGCCCTGTTGCAATCAATGGTAAGAGTTTCAAAGATGTAGTCGATTTGATGAAAGAAGCCAATGCAATTGGTGGACGCCATGGTCTTGGAATGACTGATCAAATCGAAAATAGAATTATTGAGGCGAAGAGCCGTGGTATTTATGAAGCACCAGGCATGGCCCTCCTATTCATTGCATATGAGCGCTTGATGAGTGCAATTCATAACGAAGACACAATTGCTAATTACCATGCTGAAGGTCGCAGACTTGGCCGACTTCTTTATGAAGGTCGTTGGTTAGATCCTCAATCCCTCATGCTTCGCGAATCCTTACAACGCTGGGTGGCCTCCGTTATAACGGGTGAAGTTACCTTGCGTCTTCGTCGAGGTGATGATTATTCAATTATTAATACAACTGGTCCTGCACTGAGTTATCACCCAGAAAAACTTTCTATGGAGCGCACAGAAAGTGCTGCATTTGGCCCAGTTGATCGCATTGGGCAATTGACGATGAGAAATCTTGATATTGCAGATACACGCGCGAAACTTGAAATCTATAGCGCACAAGGACAACTCGGTGGTGGAGATTTCAAACTTATCAATGAAATTGAAGCTGGTAATGATTCAAAAAAGAGTTGATCTAACAACAGATCAGCTCAATCATCTAAAAACTCTTGTCGTTGGACAGGTTTCCACGAATGAATCAGTGCTTGACCAACATGGGCGTGATGAATCTGCATTCCCACCAGTTCGCCCATCAGCCGTTGTTATGGCAAGTACAACAGAGGAAGTTTCCAAAGTTCTTGCATATTGCAATGAAGAAAAAATTCCAGTCGTGGCATTTGGTGCCGGCACATCTCTAGAAGGTCACGTACTTCCATTTTTTGGTGGAATAAGTTTGGACCTTACAAATCTGAATCAGATACTTGAAATACGTTCTGATGATTTACTTGTTCGCGTTCAAGCAGGTGTACATCGAATGGCCCTCAACGAAAGATTGAGCAGAGATGGACTTTTCTTTTCAGTTGATCCAGGCGCCGATGCGACCTTAGGCGGTATGGCATCCACAGGTGCGGCCGGTACTACAACTGTCCGATACGGATCGATGCGCGAAAATGTTTTAGCACTAACTGCGGTATTAGCAGACGGTACGGTGATACACACTGGCCGCGAAACAAGAAAATTATCTGCCGGATACGACCTCACTAGATTAATTGTTGGCTCAGAAGGAACCCTTGCCGTTATTACAGAAGTAACACTGCGCGTCTTTGGAATACCAGAAAAAATGGCAGCCGCAATTGTTCGCTTTTCAACTCTTGCAGAAGGCGTGGCTGCTGCATCTGCAATTGTGCGTATGGGAATTGCGATTGCTCGGTGCGAATTCCTTGATGCACTCAGTATTAGAAATGTAAATCTGCACGATGGATTGAATTTGACCGAAGCACCGACACTTCTCTTTGAATTTCACGGCTCACCTCGCGGCGTCGAAGAAGATGCGCAAGCGGTAAAAGAAATTGTTGAAGAATTTGGTGGCTCAGAATTTGAATGGACTACAGAAGAAGGAGCCAGACGAAAATTATGGCAAGCACGCCACAATGCCTATTGGGCAAATATTGCCGCCAACCCAGGTCGACGTGCAGTAAGTACCGATACGGCAGTTCCTATTTCGAAACTTGCCGATGCAGTTGAAGTTGCAGAAAAAATCCTTGAAGCTTCACCATTTCCATATTCAATCTTGGGCCATGTTGCCGATGGTAATTTTCATTGTTTTATAGTCACTGATCCCGCAAAGCCGGAGGAACTGCCACAAGTTCAAAAATTGACTCATGAGATCACCGCAAAGATCATTGCAATGGGTGGAACATGTACTGGCGAACACGGAATTGGTGCTGGCAAAATTGATGATTTAGTTGTTGAGACCGGTCAAAGCGCAGTCAATGTTATGAAATCAATTAAGGCCACGCTAGACCCTAACGGTATTCTCAACCCAGGTAAGATTTTCAAGTAACCCACGACAATCGAATGAGGAAAAAATGAAAAAGCTCAGCGAAGTAGATACCAGTTCGCTTCCAAAAGATTTTATGTGGGGAGCCTCAACGGCCTCATTCCAAATTGAAGGAGGTCACGCATCCGGCAATCGTGGTCGTTGTATCTGGGATGACTTCTGTGATGTGCCCGGCGCTGTCAGTGATGGGACAAAAGATTGTGTGGGAGTAGAACACGTAACGCATCTCGAAGAAGATTTAGATCTGATTAAATCTTTAAATCTAGATACATATCGCTTTTCAATTTCTTGGCCGCGCGTTCAGCCAACCGGTTCTGGGGAATTTAGCGAAGCAGGAATGGCATTTTACGATCGCTTAGTCGATGGACTCATTGCTCGCGGAATCGTACCTAATGCAACTTTGTATCATTGGGATTTACCAAGTGAATTACAAGCAATTGGTGGCTGGGCCAATCCAGTTGTAACAGATAATTTTGCAAAGTATGCAGAAAAAATGGCCGAGCGATTTGCTGGTCGAATTACATTTTGGGCAACTTTCAATGAACCTTGGTGTACAACGTATTTGGGCAACACTATCGGCGTTCATGCCCCGGGTATTAAAGATGTGGCGACAACTGTGAAAGTAGCTCACCAGTTAGTTCGTGCGCATGCGTTGGCTTCAATTGCAATCAAGAGCAAGGCACCTAAAGCTAAAGTTGGTGTTGTTCTCAATCTTGGCAATCAAGAACTTGTTGGTGAGTCAACTCCGCAGGCATTGAAAGACATTGAAATTGTTGATGGACTTGTCAATCGTTGGTGGTTGCAGGGAATGTTGCAAGGAAAATACCCAGTTGACGTTCTTGATAATTTTGAAGAACTCACTGGAATTCGCCCTGATGAAAAAGAAATTGCTGATACTTCACAGGGTCGCGATTGGGTAGGGCTTAACTATTACCAGGCCGGTGTTTTCAAGGCTGCTAGTACTGGAGTCGAAGTATTTCCAGGCACAAAAGCAGTTGAAGGAATTTCAACAGGTACAGAACGTACTGACATCGGTTGGTCTTGGACTCCTGAAGGTTTCAATAAAACAATTCATTACATCAATAACATGTTTCCTCAGATTCCAATTTATGTCACCGAAAATGGCGCGTGTTACAACACTGATCCAGGTGCTGATGGCGAAATCCATGATGATAAGCGTGAAGAATATTTGGCGCTCTACATAAGTCAGGCAATCAAAGCTCGCAGTGAAGGTGTCAACCTTCAGGGGTATTACGTATGGTCACTCATGGATAATTTTGAGTGGGCATATGGATTCTCAATGCGCTTTGGAATTGTCTACGTTGATATGAAAACAATGAAGCGCACTCCAAAACAGAGCGCACATAGTTATAAGGCAATGATTTCGAAATAATATGCAGGATGATTCAGGGTTAGTTTCGAAAATAACTTCGGTATTTCGTGCTTATGCGGCGGGAGATGCCTTCGGAGTTGCACATGAATTCGTGGATGATCCTGTCAAAAATGTTGAAAATGTTTTACTTGCAAAAGATGGTTGGCCCTATGGGGGAGTAAGCGATGACACAATGCTTACTCTTCTTACGGTTCTGACCCTTTCCCAAAATTCGCCAGATGAGGCAGCAGCCAAATTTATTTCTGAACTTCGATTGGCAGTGCCACATCTGCGCGGTCTTGGACCAACTACAAAGGCCGCACTTGGCCTTGAAGTAAATGCCCATGAAAAACATTTAGTAGGAATGACAAATGGCGCAATGATGCGATGTGCACTTTTAGGAATGGCATTCCCGCTCTCAAAAAGTAGCGAAAGAGATTTATGGGTAAAGTCTCTAGCTGCTTCTACACATTCTGAACCACGTGCAATTTCATGTGCGCAAATTGCTGCATCTTTATTCTCTGATGCAGTAGAAAATGGGGAAACCAATTCATTCGAGTCATTGGTTTCAAAGGAATTTAGTAATTGGAAACCATCAGGATCGGGGATTTCCCTTGATCCGATAGAGACTTTAGGTGCAGTGGTCTATGTTGCAAAAAATTCACTTACGACAGTGCAAGCATTTGTGGGAGCATGCGAATTGGGTGGAGATACTGACACCGTAGCTGCACTATCAGGAGCTTTGGTGACTGCGCGCAGAGGTGAGGCTTCAGAATTTGAAAGCATCCCGTGGCTCGCCGATATTGCGTGGCATGAAATTCCGACAATGAAGAGCGCGATTGATGTTGTAATGGCGAGGAGATTGAAATGAGTGCGCGCGTTTGGATAGTGGGTCCGATTGCCTGGGACACAGTTGTGTACTTACCTTCCATGCCAGAAGTCGGAAAATTTGTGCAAGGAACTCGAACAATTGAACGACCAGGTGGCACCGCTGCCAATGCAGCAATTGCACTTGCAACCACGGGGATTGAAACAGGATTTGTGGGTTATGTCGGAAATGATGAGTTGAGCGCCAAACTTATGGCGACATTGGATTCGAGTGAACTTAAACATCTTTCAATAACTCATTTAGAGGGCCCGCCTTCACATGTGCTGATATTAATTGATGAAAAAGGTGAACGAACGATTCTTGGAATTTCACCAGATCGGTTGGATCAAGTAAATCTCAAGAA
>CANFXM010000055.1 GCA_947451045.1 Actinomycetota bacterium
CCAACAGTGAACTCATACCGTCGCTTAGTTCCTGGATATGAAGCACCTGTAAATCTTGTGTACTCAGCACGTAACCGTTCGGCTTGTATCCGTATCCCAATTACAGGATCCAATCCAAAGGCAAAGCGCATTGAGTTCCGTTGCCCAGATCCATCTTCAAATCCATATCTAGCATTTGCAGCAATGCTTATGGCTGGTCTTGATGGAATCTTGAACAAGATCGAACCACCTGCTCCAGTTGATAAGGATCTCTACGAACTAGAAGGTGCAGAAGCTGCAGCAATCCCTCAAGTTCCTGGTTCACTCGATGAAGTTCTCAACAATCTAGAAAAGGACAATGCCTTCCTTACAAAGGGAGGAGTATTTGCACCTGATCTAATTTCAACATGGATTGAATTCAAGCGTAAGCAAGAAGTTGATTACGTGCGTTTGCGTCCACATCCAGCTGAGTTCGAGCTTTATTACGACATCTAAGATCCGTCGTCTTACTACAAAACCCCGTCAGGAAACTGGCGGGGTTTTGTATTGCTCCTAATAGAATCAATACGTGAAGAAAATCTCCGAAGCAGGTGGTGGAATTTTTCTTTGTATCTCAGCAATCATTGCTCTCGCCCTTGCTAATTCACCTTTTCAAGATTCGTATCAGCGATTAGCCCATGACTCTTCAAGATTTGTAGACGAAATCTTGATGAGCGTTTTCTTTTTTCTCATTGGGCTGGAAATAAAACGTGAAATTTTCTATGGGAATATGCGGGAACCAAAAAATGCAGCGCTCCCAATAATTGCCGCCATCGGTGGCATGGCACTACCTGCAATATTTTGGACAATATTTACATCAGGTGGTCCGGGGTGGGCAATCGCAATGCCAACTGATGTAGCCCTTTCACTTGGAGCCCTTGCCCTCTTGGGTTCGCGTATTGATACTTCCCTCAAGGTTTTCTTACTGACATTAGCTATCGCTGATGACCTTTTTTCAATCATTATTCTCGGAACTTTTTTCTCTTACGGAGTAAGTGCAATCAAAATCGCTTCCACAATTGGCGCCGTGCTACTTGCCTTTCTAATTCCACAAGGCAAAAAGATCACTATTGACCGTCTCATTACATTTATCAATCCCTGGAGTGCATTTTTGATTGTTCCACTCTTTGTTCTAGTCAATGTTGGCGTCCACATCGATTTTCATTCTTTTGGAACAACGCTCACCTCTCCCATTGCACTCGCTCTCATTATTGGGCGCCCATTGGGTAAGTTAATAGGTATTACTCTCTTTACTTGGCTCGCTGTTAAATTTAAACTTGCACGCAAGCCCGACTCGCTTTCCTATAAGGAAATTGCAGGAGCAGGTGCATTGGCGGGAATGGGCCTGACCGTTTCACTCTTTATTTCACAACTAGCTCTTACGAATCCTCAATCTTTAGATCAAGTAAAAGTTGGCCTTATCGTTGCCGCAATTATTTCTGCTCTCCTTGGACTAGCAATACTGAGAAAGTATTCACTGGCGCAGGATTAATCTTTCTTTCTCAAGGCGTAATGTCCAATCGCGCCGATAGCAAGTGCAATAACAACACCTAAGTTGGCAAATGCCCATGGTCCTTCTTTGCCACCAATGAGCCATAAGAAATAGCCTTGCCACGATAACCAGGAGGCAAAAGTATTTGTAACAAATCCCCATCCGATAAGTGACCCTAGAATCATCAAAATTATTGACTCCTTATTCCATGCGCCATATTTCCCGTTTGCGTCATATAAATCTTTTTCTAAGTAATTACTTTTGTGCATGACGACATCCACAGCAAATATCGCCGACCACACAGCAATTGGTACACCTAATGTGATGAGAAATCCTTGAAATGGACCAAAGAAATTTTTAGCGAACCACACGATGTAAATGGTTCCTAATAACATTATTACGGCATCAATGGAGGCTGCTACATGGCGCTTGATTGGCACTCCGATTGAAACCAAAGTCAGTCCAGATGAATAGAGATCCAAAATCGCACCCCCTACTAATCCAAGGACTGCAACTACGGCGAATGGAATTAAGTACCACGTTGGCAAAAGCGTTGTCAGGGCGCCAATGGGATCCATCGCAATTGAATCACTGAGGGATTTACTACTTCCTGCAAGTGCGCTTCCATATATAACCAAAATAATTGGAACAATCGAAGCACCTAATACCGTCCATCCGATGACTGATTTACTCGACGTAGTACGGGGTAGATAGCGTGAATAATCAGCAGCTGAATTAACCCATCCCAGACCAATTCCAGTAATTCCGAATATAAGCGCACCAATAAATCCTTGAATAGTTCCACTGTGTATTGCATTGACCGAATTCCAATTCACATCTTTGATCGTTAGCGCTATATATCCCAGCGTCATGACGACAGTGGCAAGTGTGAGCCATTTTTGAATCTTCATTATTGTTGCAAAGCCAAGGACTCCCCCAAATACGGTAAGTCCTACAGCACAAGCAAAGCCGAGGATTAACGAGAGATTGTGATTGATTCCGCCAAGTCGAGCGAAAACTGTTCCCGTTGCAAGGGTTGCAAGTGAAACTAAAACAGTTTCCCAACCTACGAAAATCAAATACGAAAGTGCACCAGGAATAACATTTCCCTTTACGCCAAAGGCGGCACGAGAAATAATCATCGTTGGTGCGTTACTTCGCTTACCTGCAATTGAACTCACGCCTACGAGGGTAAATGATGCGATGGTTCCAATAATTGCTGCGATTGTCGCTTGGGTGAAAGAAATACTAAAGCCCAAGAAGAACGCACCATACGAGAGTGCAAGCATCGAGACATTAGCGCCACACCATGGCCAGAATAAATCTTTGGCACTTCCGCCACGTTCATTTTCCTCAATTAAATTTGGACCATTGAGCTCTAGTGCCATGTGTTCTTCTCCCCTAAACAGAGGCCCATCGTATTGGTTTGAGGATGAAATGCAGCGCAATTCCAATCGCAATTCCCCATATGAGATCAATTACAAGTGTTGAAAGGGCCGTTGCAATAAGAACTATTGCTTCACCTTTTGTTGTCTTTAGAGATTCACGAATTGATCTTGGATTTAGGATTCGGTAGCTCGTACCTATCAATACACCAGCTATAGCGGCGCTAGGGATTGCGCTAACAACTGGTGCGGCGACTAAGACTACGAAAAGTAAAACACATGAATGCACGATGGATGCAAGGCGAGTCTGTGCGTGACTTCGCACATTCACACTTGTTCTAGCAATCGCACCAGTTGCAGGCATCCCACCAAAAATTGAAGAGATTGCAGTGCCTAAGCCTTGCCCAAACAATTCTCGGTTGGGGTGGTAATGATTTTCTTTTTCTACGTGAGCCATTACATCGGCCACCCGAGCAGATAACAAAGATTCAATCGCGCACAAAAGCGCAATCAAAAAAGCTGGCCACAGTAAATGAGAAATCATTGTCGTTGATATCCCGACAAGATTGAGCCCGCCTACGCTACGTGGAATATCGCCAATTGAGGCGATATCTAGCGAAAATACTTTCGTGACAACCAGCGCCGTAATTATTGCAATAAAGCTGGCTGGGATATGAATGCGAATCTTCAATCGCTTTGACATTAATGGGTATGAAAATTTTACAAAAAGCGTTAATGCGACAATCGCTAAAGTTTTCCAGTTGAGAGAATAATTGAGAGCATCTTGAATTGTGTGAAGGGCAATAGGTAGCGAACGAACACCGCTTCCCTTATGAACACCGAGGGCAAGAGGTAATTGTTGAAGCGCAATCACACAGGCAATACCAACCGTAAATCCCTCGACAACTGCCCACGGAACTTGATTAATAATTTTGCCTAATTTAAAAAGCGCCATCAGAATTACAATCCCACCTGCAAGAATTCCTAAAAGTGGGATAGCGCCAACGCCATAAGTATGAATAATTGGAATCAGTACAACGGTCATGGCACCTGTTGGCCCACTAACTTGAAAACGAGATCCGCCAAAGAGCGCTGCTAAGAATCCCGCAATGATCGCTGTTGTCAATCCCGCAGCCGCACTCATCCCAGAAGTAATGCCGAAACCAAGGGCAAGTGGAAGCGCAACTATTGCAACCGTAAATCCAGCAATTACATCTTTGCCAATCATCGCTCGATTGAAAATATAGTCGTGCTTGGATGGCACTAAAGATTTCACATTTATTTCATGGAGAAAGAAATGAAATTATCGGTGATGTGTCCATCATCGGCGACGACATGAAAGTGGATCTGATATTTACCTTTTGCTAATGTCTGAGCGATTATTACTTTGACAACTGAGTTACTCACGCTGACTTTGCCTAGCTTGATAATCTTCTTTGTTGCATCGAGCAGGCTGACCTTATTAATATCTTTATTCTTGATCTGCGCCAAAGTTTCAGAAAAATTGAGAACGAGACTGGTTGGGGATTGAGAAAGTATCGCTCCGTTAGCAGGGTTACTCGAGACCAGCACTGAATGAGCCTGAACAGGAACAAAAGAAGAAATCAGTAGCAGAATTATTGTTGCAATTGAAACTTTGATGCCCATGATTCGCATGCTTTGAGTCTATCAACTTGCTATTCTTCTCGCCTAGCCCACTACCGAAAGGCATGAAATGAAGAAACTCCTCAAAGTAACTCCATTAGTTATTGCTGCCCTGCTCCTTGCAGGGTGCGCAGCTCAGAGCAAAACTGATTCTGCAGCATCAACTGACTGCACTCCTTCGGGTTTGAAAACAGTAACTGGTGGAACCCTTACTATCGCAACTGGTTCACCAGCCTATTCACCATGGGTTCTCAATGATGCTCCTGAAAAGGGCGAAGGATTTGAAGCAGCAGTTGCATATGCCGTTGCTAAGCAACTCGGTTATGAGAACAGTGCAGTCAAATGGATTCGTACAACATTTGATAGTGCAATTGCGCCAGGACCAAAGAAGTTCGATTTCAACATTCAGCAATACTCAATTACAGATGAGCGCGCAAAGGTCGTTGACTTCTCTTCTGCTTATTACAAATCTAATCAATCAATTGTTTCCTACCAAGGAAGCAAGATTGCAAAGATTACAGATATCGCTGGGCTCAAAGCTGCAAAGCCTCGTTTAGGCGCAGCAGTTGCATCTACATCACTTGATCTCATTGAAAAAACATTGGGACTCAAAGCTCAAGTCTTCAATGACAATGCTGCCGCTGTATCAGCGCTCAAGAACGGTCAGATCGATGGATTGGTAGTTGATCTGCCAACTGCTTTCTATCTCTCAGGTGTTGAAGTTCCAAAGGGAATCATTGTTGGTCAATTCGATAATAGTTCGGCAATGGACAATGGCGCTGGATTACTACTTGCTAAGGACAGCCCAATTACTGCATGCGTTACAAAGGCAGTAGATGCAATCCGCGCAAGTGGTGAACTCCAAACAATTACCGACAAGTGGCTTACATCAGCTGCTGGTGCACCGGTTCTAAAGTAATACCCGCCAGAATAGAGTTATGAATCAAGAGGTAGGGCGCGGATCTGAGAATTCTTCGGATTCCGCGCCTTACTCTTTTGGTGGAGCATGGCAACCAAGTGCAATAGAAATCGAACGACGAATTGCACGTAAAGCTCGTTCTAGAAAAAATGCATTAGTCGCCACCGCATCGAGCATTGTAGTTTTGGGAACACTTCTCAGCATCATCATTACTTCTCCGGGATGGAAGACACTCTCTGAGACCTTCTTCAAATGGGCATATGGATTTGAAGTACTTCCAAAAATTATTCTTGGCTTTGGCGCAAATTTATTTCTCACAGTTATTGCAGCGACATCAGTTGCATTCTTTGGTCTCATACTCGCACTAGTGCGTACTTCTCGCTCCCCTGCTATTACTCCCTTTAGATTATTAGCTACGGTCTACGTCGATGTATTTCGCGGGATCCCAATGTTGCTCATCATTTTGCTGGTTGGATTCGGAATTCCCGCCCTTCGCTTGCAAGGCGTAACAAATAACGTATTTATTCTTGGAATTATGGCCGTCATTATTACTTATTCGGCCTATGTTGCAGAAGTTATTCGAAGTGGAATTCTGACTGTGCATCCAAGCCAGCGCGCAGCTGCTCGATCGCTGGGGCTTTCTAATATGCAAACTCTGCGTTATGTCGTCTTGCCACAAGCACTTCGCCGCGTCACTCCTCCATTACTCAATGACCTTGTCTCACTCATCAAAGACACTGGTCTGGTATCCATCTTGGGTGTTACTGATGCAATTCGTGCGGCTCAGATTGAAAGCAGTCGCAGTTTTAATTACACACCCTACGTCATGGCTGCTGGGATATTTTTGCTCGTAACAATCCCACTCACGCGTTACACCGATCGAACATTGCGCAAGTCAATTGAACGCCAGAATGCGCAAGGCTTGGCATGAGTATTCCTGTACTGGCTCTTGAGAAAGTGCGCAAAGCATTCGGTAGCGAAGTCGTGCTTGAAGACATATCAATTACTGTCCCTGAACACACAGCCACTGTATTTATTGGTGCATCAGGCTCTGGCAAATCAACTTTGTTGCGCTGTATCAATTTACTTGAACAAATTGATGATGGCGTTATTCGTCTGGATGGCCAAGATATTTCGGATGTATCAGTGGATCCTGATGAAATTCGTCGCAAACTCGGCATGGTTTTTCAATCCTTTAACTTATTTCCCCATATGAGTGTTGTAGAAAATATTATTTTGGCGCCCATGCGCGTTCACGGAAAATCGCGCGACGAAGCCATCGTGGAAGCACTTGAATTATTAACACGATTTGGTTTGCGGGAAAAGGCCGAACAATATCCAGATCGCCTCAGTGGCGGTCAGCAACAAAGAGTCGCCATCATTCGCTCCCTTGCCGTCAAACCTCGACTTCTTCTGCTCGATGAAATTACTTCAGCACTAGATCCCGTCTTGGTCAATGAAGTTCTTAGTACGGTGCGCGATCTCAAAGAACATGGCATGACGATGTTGCTAGCAACTCACGAAATGGGATTTGCCAAACAAGTTGCCGATGAAGTCTGCTTCTTGGAACATGGACGAATTCTTGAGTGGGGCAAACCAGAAGAAATTTTAGAGAACGCAAAGAAGTCGCAAACTAAGGAATTTCTCAAGCGCGTTCACGAAGCAGGTCGTTTGTAGTGCTTGGAGAAAACTTCCAGATTATCGAAGGCTCTCCTGATTCAAAAGTAATTCTGCATCTTCCTCATTCTGCAACATTTATTCCTTCCGATGTTCGCCGTGACATTCTTCTCAATGATGATGAGCTGCAATTGGAATTAGATGCAATGACTGACACCAAGACAGAAGATATTGCATTTATGGCAGTAGAAAAATGCACATCTAAACCTTGGCTCTTCATTAATCGCTTCTCACGTCTTGTTATTGATCCTGAAAGATTTCCCGATGAACGAGAAGTCATGAATAAAGTTGGGATGGGCGCCGTCTATAGAAAGACATCTCATGGTGGCAATCTGCGCTCTCCCAGCTTCTCTGGTGAGAAAGAGTTACTCGATAAATATTTTCACCCCTATGCCCAAGCAATTTCAGAACTTGTTACACAACGACTTGGCGCAGTATCCAACGTAACCATTCTCGATATTCATTCTTATAGACCAGAAGAACATCAGAACGCAATTAATCAAGGACAGAGGCGCCCCGCAATGTGTATTGGAACTGATGGGTTTCATACATCAAAGGAACTCAAGGAAGTAGCTTTCAACTCCTTTGCTTCATTAGGTGAGCTCTATGAAAATGAACCATATGCCGGAACTTATGTTCCACTGGCATATTACGGAATTGATAAGCGCGTACAGGCACTGATGATGGAAACTCGCGCGGATACTTTCCTCAATGCTCGATTACAGATGCACAGTGGCGCAAAATCGGTTGTCGAGGGCCTATTCAC
>CANFXM010000056.1 GCA_947451045.1 Actinomycetota bacterium
CAGCAATTTTAAATTTTACAAATAATAAAGAAACTAATCAAAGAGTATTGATAACAAATTATTACCATAAAATGACAGGAACGAATACAAGTTCTAATGCTTGATAGAAAAGTTTTGTGGAACCTAATCGGTGGTCGATGGGCAATTTCTTATAAAGCGGCTCTTTGGATGTTACCGATTCTTATTTTTGGTGTGCCAATTGGAAATTATGCTGGTGGTGAATCTGGTGGCTTTTGGCAGTGGTCCTTTGCAAGTACTCTTGGCCTAATTCCTGCTCTCATACTTTATTTTTTACTGGACAAAACGCTATTTAAGAATCGACACCTCACACCAGTTCCTAGTTGGTGGGTTGTGGCATTTGGTTTGATTGCTGGATTTTTAAAAGGCTTCACCACGGGATTTTTTGCGCAAAAAATGGGGCTTAGTACTGGGCCAGAATTACTGAATAAGGAATTTATTCGTGGTTTGAATGCAGCCCTCATAGGTATGGTTGTCGTGCCTTCTTCGGCACTTTTCCTCTCGGCCTTTGAGCGATATCGAACCCAACGAAACGAGCTCATGCAGCAGGCGCTGCAGATCCAAATCCAAATAATGGAGGAAAAAGAGGTTACAAAGGGGCTTTCTGAGCGTATAGATGCCTCAGTCATGGAAAATCTCCTCCAAGACCTTACGGAATCCAAGAAAAAATTGGAGCAGTGGGACCCGGCCTCGCTAGAAAATAAATGGGAGGACGTTGCCGACTCACTAAGGTCGACAGCGAAGAATGCAATTCGACCCCTGAGCCACCTAATGTGGCAGGAAAGTGCGGAAAAAAGGCAACAATCTATCTTTAGAAATTCTTTTGTTTGGGGCTTGTCTCAATTACCTATTAGTCCATTTAACGCATTACTTTTTTATGGAATTTCCGCACTGCTTTCTTCGATTTCAGCTTCAGGTTATCTCTACGGTGTGATCTATTTAGCCATCAGATTAATTATTTTGTATGGAATCCTGAATTACTTATCATATTTACGCAAACGCAGAACTAATCCCGAACTGTGGAATTCCACCGTAGTTGTTGGACTATGCCTTGTTTCGTATGAATTAATTGGTTGGATTCTACATTCTGGTATAAGAATGCCATTTTCTTTTATAGGAAGTATCTTTGATTTCTTTTGGATTCTTTATATTCTCTGGTTTGTCGGCTTTCTTTCTGCATTCTTGTCGCAACAAGAAGAAACATATGTCTTATTGAACTCATTTATTTCACAAACTGAATTAGAAGCATATGCCCAAATTCAGGAATCTAGAAAAATAAGTAGGGAAATTGCAAAATATCTTCATGGAACTATTCAGTCACAACTTATGGGATCAGCTTTTGCAATTGAAAAAGCCGGAAGAGCGGGCAATGCAATTCAGTTAGAGAAAGAGATAAAAAAAGCATACGAAACGCTACTTGCTTCACCTCAAAAGTATTTTAAAAGTAACTTCAGTTCGTTATCGGACTCAATAAAAAATGTAACTGAAAACTGGAATGAATTAATGGATGTAAAAGTCAAGAATTTACTCAATAACGATGATGTTTCTAATTTTGATACTGAGCGAATACACAACGTGCTAGATGATGCACTCTCGAATTCTTTTCGCCATGGCTTGAGCACTGAAGTCAATATCGAAATATCAAGAATTGATGAGTCAAAGATTCAAATTATTGTTTCTGATAATGGACATGGAATGAAAAATAAGAGCGATGGTTTAGGTGCGCAAAGCTTTACCTCTATCGCGGGAAAAAATTGGAAGTGGACAACCAATGGCGACGGGGGAGTTGACCTGATTTTGGCCTTTCCTTCCACCCTTGCTAAACAGGGATAGCCCAGCCTGGATGATTATTCACAGGCTCCTCTAACCTCTCAGAACTGTTGCAGGGGTGAGAAGAGTGAGAGTATCCACCTATGAATATTTCAAAGAGTCTTCGTCTCGGAGTCGTCGCATCGACTGCTGCACTTTTGCTATCTGGATTAGCGATGAATGCAAGTGCAGATGAAAACAAAGGAAAAGATTCGAACGCGAATCAGAATTCAAATGCTCAAAAAGGTGATAACAGAGAAGGTATACAAAATATTGGTATCCGATCACACGGCCATCCAATTCAAAACTTTGTAGGTACACCGAGTGCGGGCAGCCAAGCATCACAAAATGCGTACGTTTCCAATGATGACGCGAATGCCGAAGGTGATTGGCAAGCATGGAATAAGCAAAGTCAAAATAATAATGTAACTGGACAAGCCCGAACCGGTGGAGGTGGTGCTGTTACAACAGTAACAAATCCAATTTCTTGGCATAACGGAGTTCCATACGGAACCAACGTCATGCTCTATCCAGTGTGGGCGGGTACTTGGAATGCGACTCGACTCGCAATGTGGGATGGCGTTCTCGGTAACTTAGTTAAATCGTTAGGTGCCTCTACAGTTCCTGCATCAGGCAATATTTTTTCAACAAACTTTGGATATTTTTCAGGAGCAGGCAATAGAACAATGCCTAAATTATCCTGGACTACAAAAAATTCTGCTGTACCTGTCGTCGGTACTGTTTCATCTGGACTTACACAAGTCAGTGATGCCAATGTGACCACAGCAATTAATGCTGCGATCACAGCAGGGTATGTCCCAAGTGCCTCAGCTGCTGCTACGGCTGGATACCAACCAATTTATATTTACATAGGTTCGAGTTCAACTCGTCTTTCATCTGGTTTCGGAACTCAATATTGCGGTTGGCACTCATATGGGACTATGACATCGAGTACAACGAAAGTTCCATTTATTGCGATTCAAGATTTCACTAGTACTTACTTGACCGCCTGCACATCCTCTTTGATTTATTCATTGAGCCCTAACTCAGACCCTTACGTAGACGCAACAGCTTCTATTCTGGTTCATGAAATTGATGAGTCACTCTCAGATCCAGATGTAAAAACTGGATGGTTTGATGGACGCGGAGCTGAAAATGCTGATAAGTGCGCGTGGACTTTTGGCACAACTGCGACTGCCCCTAATGGCGCGAAATCTAACTACGTAGCTAATGGCAAGTCCTACCTCATTCAACGTAACTGGCTTGCAAGTAACGTTTTGAAGGAAGTTGTCGGCAGTACTGGCAACGCTTGTTCCATCACCAACTGAATAGCCTAACTTTGCTAGGTTTGCCAAATGGCAATGGCATTAGTTGAAGCGCTCAGTGAGGCTGTTGCATTAATTGGTGAGACTCAGAATTTAGTTCGAGTTGTACTCTCTGGCCGCCGTCGAAATATGCAAACCCCAACTGAGCGCATCGATATTCGCCCGGTGCTCATCAAAGAGCAATTACATCTACACGTAATTGAAAATGATGGACGACAAACGACGGCAAAAAATTATTTACCCAATCAGCTTGATGTACTTTCTTTACTCAATTGCGGTTATGCCAACATTTTGGTTGAGCAAACCACGGGGTCTCTCTCTATTCGCATCTCAAAGAAGGGTGAAGCCCTTATTACGCGATCACAAGGAAGCAATGAGCAAGTTTTGACCCACGATAAGAATAAGAATCGACTTCTCAATTCTGCTGACCCGTTTTTGGTTGAAGTTGGTATCTCTGATGCAAAAGGAATAATCAAACCTTCTAAGTCAGATAAATATATGCAGGTCGAAGAATTCCTACGGATACTGGCTCCAACTTTGGGGAATGCAATTGAGGCCGGACAACTTCATAAACCAACTTCGGCAAAGCCACTAACAATTATTGATCTTGGATGCGGACATGCATATTTAACATTTGGCGCACTTCAATATCTACAAGCACAAAATATTCCAGTCAAGGTTGTTGGAATTGATATCCGCACAAAATCTCGTGACAGAAATAGTGCTATTGCCCAGAAACTTGGAATTGAAAAAAGTATTGAATTTCGAGCAGAAGAAATTTCAGAGTCGACGATTTCTGCAACCGATATAGCCATCGCATTGCATGCGTGTGACACCGCAACAGATGATGCAATCGCCTGGGCAGTACAGAGTGAGGCAAAATTACTTTTTATCGCTCCTTGTTGTCATCATGATTTACAGAGCCAACTCAGCGAAATTCCGGAGCCATGGTCCATGCTTACAAAACATGGCTTGATGAAGGAACGGATCAGTGACTTATTGACAGATGCGTTGCGGGCACAAATATTGCGCTTACTCGGCTACAGAGTTGATGTCATTGAATTTATCGGGGGAGAACACACACCTCGTAATTTGATGATTCGCGCCGTGAAGACGGGCGCTAAAGCAGATGCTCACGATCGCGCAAAATATGAAGAGATGATTGCAATGTGGAAGGTAAAGCCAGCATTGGCAGAGCGTTTAGAGAAAGAACTAGTAAGTAGCGCGACCGCCTGAAATATCGAAAGTGAATCCTGTTGTAAATGAGCATGCAGGCGAAGCCATAAAGGCAATTATTTCTGCCACTTCACTTGCCTGACCAGTGCGACCTAATGGAATTCTAGAAATCATATATTTCAAAGTTTCTTCGCTGGTATTGGAATTCATAGGTGTGCTAATTACTGCTGGTGCAAGAGCGTTGATAATGATTCCATCGGGCGCTAATTCTTTTGCGGCACCTTTAACGAAACCAATGAGCCCAGCTTTGGAGGTGTTGTAGGAAGCCATACCAGGATTGCCTTCTTTACCTGCAATGGATGCTAAATGAACGATGCGCCCATAACCACGTGATTTCATATGGGGAATGATTTGTTGGGTTAGCCAAATTGCTCCATAAAGATTTACTTGCAGCGTCTTTTCAAATTGTGACCAATCCAGATCCTCAACTTTTACATTTGTTTGACCAACTATGCCAGCAGAATTTATGAGAGCATCAATTTTTCCGTGCTCCTTGATAATTGTGGCGATGAGTTGCGTGACTGCATTTTGATTTGAGACATCGAGAGTGTGCACTTGATTTGTAGAGAGATTTAATTCCTGAGCCAGATCTTTCAAACCTTCAGGATTCATATCGGCAACAATTAGTTTTGCTCCACGATATGAGATGAGAGAAGCGGCGGCTCGACCAATACCATTGCTCGCTCCGACAACAAGGACCACCTGGTCATTAAAAAGAGTTGCATCGCGTGCTGATTCAGAAGTCATAAGCGAAAGTCTATTTGTCATTGAGTGATTATGGTAGAAATAGCCATGATTAAAGCCGAAGTGTGGGATGACCGTAAGTGCGAATTAGGTGAAGGCCCAGCCTCTGCCGGTAGCAATAATGAACGTGGTTATTGGGTAGATATAACTGGAAAGAAAGTTTTGTGGCGCGATCTCGACACAAACAATATCGGTGAGTATTCGGTAGATGAAGAAATTGGTTTTGTTATTCCTCGCGCCAATGGTGGAGAACTTATCGGAACAACCTCTGGACCATATTTGCGCGATGCTGATGGAACCATACATGCACTTCCAAATCGCGTAGATGTGGATGGACCGGGTGAAAAATTTCCTACACGTTGGAATGATGCCAAAGTTTCCCCAACCGGTGATTTGTGGCTGGGATCTCTTACGGCAGACTTCACGCCAGATGAGGCAGCGTTGTATCGCCTAGATAGTGATGGCAAAAAAATGGAACGCGTAGTCAGTCCAGTTACTTTGAGTAATGGACTTGATTGGAGCAATGACGGTAAGACGATGTATTACATCGACACAATGAAATTTACGATTGATTCGTTTGATGTTGATGGAAAAAATATTTCAAATCGCAGAGTTCGCTACACAGCAAATCCAGATGAAGGTTTTCCCGATGGTATGTGTGCAGATAATCAAGGTGGACTCTGGGTTGCATTCTGGGGAAGCCGAGAAATTCGTCGCCTCGATGAAAATTTCAAAGTCAGCGAAATAATTTCAGTACCTGCATTATTTGCATCTTCATGTGCCTTCATTGGACCCAATTTAGATATCTTGATGATTACAACTGCTCAAAGTTCTGGTCGAGCAGGTGACCCATTTGATGATGGCGAACACGCTGGAAAAACTTTTATTTGCAAGCCAGGTGCTACTGGCCGAGCAACTGCAAGTTTTCCTGTCTAGTATCTAGGATCAATCTGAATCTTTGGTCCGCTACCGGCACCAATTGGTCGCTTGCCTTTGAAAACATCAGTTACTTCAGACATTGAAATTGTCGCTGCGATAAGTGGACGAGGATCTACTTTGCCACTTGCATATAAATCAATCGTTCCTGCCAATCCTGGAGAACCCGAAAGTATTCCAATAACGGTGACATCGGCCAGAGTGATAATTCGAGAGTCAACATAACTTGGTTCTCCTGCAATTCCGATGTAGACAATTCGCCCGCCAGGCTCAACGGTTTCAACGGCAAGTGCAGGTATTCCAGGATCATTAGTTGCATCAATTACTGCATCAAATCCTGTTGGCAACTTTGGAATATCTTTACTTGCATTTTGAATTCCAATACGTTTTGCAAGGGAAATTGTCTTTTCGTTTCTCCCAATAAGATAAACATTGGCACCAGCAGCTTGTGCAAAGAGCGCTGTAAGTAGGCCAATTGTTCCAGTTCCCCAGATAAGAATATTTTTTCCGGGTCCTGCCTCTGCTGCTTGCGAAGCTCTAAGAGAATTTCCACCAGGTTCAACCATTGCACCCATTGCATCATCGATTGAATCCGGAAGAGCGTGTAAAGCGCGTGCGGGAATCAAAAGTTTTTCTGCCAACGCTCCAGCAAATCCATGAGAAATTCCAACTTCAAATCTACTTTCACATACATGTTGGCGACCAGAAAGACATCGATAACACTGAGCACACCCAAGCATTGTGTCGCCAGTGACACGTTGGCCCAACCACTTTTTATCAACACCATCGCCTAGAGAAGAAACCGTGCCACACCATTCGTGACCGATTCGCATCGGATAGTTTGCTTTTCCATTATGTAAATACACCATCTCGCCCGAGAAGAATTCTTCATCGGTTCCACAGATACCAACACGTGAGATATTTACAACGACTTCACCAGCACCTGCAACAGGCTCTTGAACATCTTCAATTTTTGATTGCTCAGGTCCAGTAATAGCAAAAGCTTTCATATCGTCACTATACTCAAACCTTAGTTTCAATCCCATGGAAGGCTATCAATTCATGAAACAAGCACTCATAGTACGCGGCGGTTGGGACGGACATCAGCCAGTAGAAACCACAAATTTTTTCATCCCGTTTCTTGAAGCAAACGGTTACAAAATCCGAATCGAAGCATCACCAACCATCTATTCCGATGCAGATTTTATGGCGACAGTAGATCTCATCCAGCAGACGATGACTATGTCTACGATTGAAAAAGCTGACTTCCTCGGACTTCGCACTGCGATTGAAAATGGAACGGGTTTTGCTGGATGGCATGGCGGTATTGCAGATGCATATCGAAATAATTCTGATTACTTACATCTTGTTGGTGGACAGTTCGCATGTCATCCAG
>CANFXM010000057.1 GCA_947451045.1 Actinomycetota bacterium
ATTTTAGATAGCCCCGGTGCCGAAAAACTTGTAGGCCAAGGCGATGGTTTATTTATTCCTATGGGCGCTAGCCGAGCGATTCGTATCCAAGGTGCATATGTATCAGAGCGCGAAATCGAAGCAGTAACCTCACATGTAAAGAAACAACTTTCACCGCGATATCGTGATGATGTCACTGTTGTACCAAAAAATAATAAGCTCGTCGATAAAGATATAGGAGATGATTTAGATTTGTTATTACAAGCGGTTGAATTAGTTGTGGGAACACAATTTGGTTCGACATCGATGTTGCAAAGAAAGTTACGAGTTGGATTTGCCAAAGCTGGACGACTGATGGACCTGATGGAATCTCGTGGAATAGTTGGCCCATCTGAAGGTTCAAAGGCCCGCACCGTAATGGTCAAACCTGACGAATTAGAATCAGTTCTAGCAACATTGGGTGAATGATTGGTAATGACCCCTTTTTTGCGGTCATCTTTTGGGGTGAAGTAGGGACTGATAGCGCAAAAGGCTATTGCTAACCCCAGTGCAGTTCTACACTAAGAACTCAACCATTCCCCAAAGGTTTTGAGGTAGCCATGTCACTAGGTTCAGTTATTAGCGCATCGCGCAATGCTGCTGGCATGAGTGTTGAAAAATTAGCGGAAGAAACAAGTATTCGCCCAGGTTTATTGCGCGAAATGGAAAAAGATAATTTTCTCAATTGCGGTGGCGAAACTTATGCTCGCGGGCACCTTCGAAATATTGCAACGAAGTTGAAAGTTGATCCAGATGTTTTTCTTTCGCTTTATGTCGAAGAACAGTCTGTGGCAGAACGTAAGATTCAAGACTTGCTGACTGAAACAAATGTGATGCGACCACCAAAAGAGAAGTCAAATATTTCGTGGAAAACTTTGGCATCAATTTCACTTAGCTGTATTGTTATTGCTGGTGTAGCACAAGTAATAATTTCTAACTCGAAAACATCGACACCCGTTGCGTCAAAATCTATTGCTTCGCCAACGCCTTCAATTTCAACTCCAACTTCTTCGGCTTCGCCAACGCCAAGTGCAACTATTGCCTCGACAATGACTGGAGCTATAACTGTTTCATTGCAAGCCAAAGGCGGAAAGAGCTGGATATTTGCAAATGATTCAACTGGCCATACGCTCTTCAGTGGCCAGATTTTCGATGGCGAATCACGAGAGATTGCAAGTGATTCACCAATAAGTATTCGAATCGGAAATGCAGGCGCTATAGAATTGACTGTTAATGGCAAAAAACTTGGCCAAATCGGTGCTGTAGGCCAAGTTGCAAACGTTACATACGACAAAAATTCTTAGATTGAGATTTATTCCAGCTCTCGCACGATAAGATTCATTCAATGAAGCGGACGGTTGCAGTTGTCACAATGGGTTGCGCCCGCAATGAAGTCGATTCGGAAGAACTAGCTGGTCGTCTAGCAGCGGATGGATGGACACTCGTCGACGATGTTGAATTGGCAGAAGTTGCTCTTGTAAATACTTGTGGCTTCATCGAATCTGCAAAAAAAGATTCTATTGACGCTCTACTTGAGGCTAATTCCCTCAAAGGCCATGGAGTCACGCGTGCAGTTGTTGCCGTTGGATGTATGGCCGAACGTTACGGACAAGAACTTGCCAATGCACTGCCTGAGGCAGATGCGATTTTAGGTTTCGATGATTACAAAGATATTTCTGCACGATTGCAATCAATTATGGCGGGTAATGCACACACGCCTCATGTCCCACGCGATCGTCGTACGCTCTTGCCTATCGCACCGGTGGATCGCGCTCCTGTGCGCAATGAGGAATATCAATCGGCACTTGGTGCAGGCGGATCGGTTCTTCGCAAACGCTTAGGTAATGCACCATGGGCACCACTCAAAATTGCATCGGGCTGTGACCGCCGATGTTCTTTCTGCGCGATTCCTTATTTCCGCGGTGCATTTGTTTCGCGACGTCCGACCGAGGTTTTGGATGAAGCACGCTGGCTATCAGATAATGGCGTGAGTGAACTCTTTCTGGTCAGCGAAAATACAACCTCATATGGCAAAGATTTGGGCGATCTGATGTTGATGGAGAAATTACTCCCTGATTTTGCAGCCATCGCAGGTGTTGAGCGAATTCGTCTTTCTTATTTGCAACCTGCAGAAATGCGCCCATCCCTTCTGCAAGCGATGATTTCGACTGAGAAAGTTGCACCATATTTTGACCTTTCATTTCAACATACAAGTGCAACTGTTTTACGCCGCATGCGTCGCTTTGGAGATAGCGAAAAGTTCTTACATCTCATCTCCCAAATTCGTGCCCTTTCACCTGAGGCCGGAATTCGTTCCAATTTTATTGTCGGCTTTCCTGGTGAGACGCAAGAAGATTTTGATGACCTTGCAAATTTTATTACTCAGGCAAAGTTAGATGCAGTGGGAATTTTTGGATATTCCGATGAGGATGACACAGAGGCATTGAATCTGGACGATAAAGTCGCCCCTGAAATTATTGCCCAGCGTGTTGAAACACTTTCATCCCTTGCCGACGAGATGGTCTCCTTACGTGCACAGGCACGAATTGGTGAAACAGTACGTGTCCTTATTGAAGATGCTGAACTACAAGAAGGAAGAGCTGCCCATCAAGGACCTGAAGTCGATGGAACTACTTCATTTATTGGAACATCATTTGAAGTTGGCCAATACATTGACGCGGTAATTATTGATTCCATGGGTGCTGATTTGGTGGCACAAGCACTATGAAACTTCCAAAATTTATCACTCCGAATCTCATAACTGTTTCTAGACTTCTCTTAGTTCCATTTGGTGGATACACCCTTTTCAAGAATGGGGGAGAAGATCACAAGTGGCAAATTATTTCTTGGTTTATTTTCTTTATTCTCGGACTCACAGATATTCTGGACGGAAAATTAGCGCGTAGCCGAAACTCAATTACAGAGTTTGGAAAATTCTTAGATCCTGTAGCCGATAAAGTAATGATTGGCACTGCAATGATTTCACTTTCCATTTTGGGAAGAATGCAATGGTGGATCACCATCGTCATTATGGGAAGAGAAATAGGCATCACAATCCTGCGATTAGCAATTATCCGTCGAGGAGTAATTGCGGCCAATAAGGGTGGAAAAATCAAAGCTGCATTCCAAGGTTTTGGCGTTGGCTTTTTCGTATTACCATTACCTTCATCGCTCTATTGGTTCCGTGATGGATTTATGGGTATTGCAATAATTCTAACTATCGTTACTGGGCTATATTATGTAAAATCTGCATTTGGCCAAGCATCGAATCATAAATGAGAGAGTGTTGAAATGACTTTAGCTTCAGAGATTGCTTCATTAGTAGAAGATGCAATCAATGTTTTACGCGAAAAAGGCGAAACGCTCTCCACGGCAGAATCAATTACTGCCGGCAGTTTGAGTTCTGCCATTACTTCAATTCCTGGATCATCTGATGTTTTCCTCGGTGGCATCACTGCTTATCAAAGTTCAATCAAGACATCGCATTTAGATGTGAGTGAAGAATTAATTGCAAAGCACACTGTCTTTAGTGAAGAAGTTGCAATTGCTATGGCCAAAGGCGCACTCAAAAGTTTTGGATCTACGTGGGCTATTTCAACAACAGGTGTTGGTGGCCCAGGTCCATCTGATGGAGTAGCTGCTGGAACCGTATGGGTTGCAATTGAAGGCCCGGTGACCCAAGCAATTGAACTTTCCCTCTCTGGTGAGCGCGATTCTGTGCGAAACGCGACTACAGCCAGCGCAATGGCCGCCTTTGCCCGTATTCTTAGAGCACGCAAATAAAGAAGGGATGCCCACCATGGTCTTGTTACGCCACGCAGTAGGTCAATCTCTTCGTGCTGCTCGTACATCGCAGAGTCGCACACTTCGCGAAGTTGCTCGAGAAGCACGCGTCTCACTTGGTTATCTTTCAGAAGTAGAACGCGGACAAAAAGAAGCATCATCAGAACTTCTCAATGCAATTTGCACAGCACTTGGTTTAGCTTTATCTGATGTCATGGTTGATGTCACTAATGAACTCAAGAGCCGTGAGACTGTAACGCTTACTGTTGTAGACGCTGCCTAATTTCGGCACATGTCATCCGCTGACACAGAGAAGTACGCTCCTCAAGTAGCAACTCATCGTCGTACGACTTCTGCAATTCTTTCAACTACTAAAGAACTCATTGCACGTTCTGGTGTTGCAAAAATAAGCATGATCGAAATATCTGATGAATCAGAAGTCTCACGTGCAACCTTATATAACCATTATCGCGATAAGGAAAGTGTTCTTCGAGCACTGGCGGAATCAGAGTTTGCACGACTTATTACAGTTGCTCAAAAAGGAAATTCACCTCAAGAAATCTTGCAATTACTCTCGCAAGAAATTTCAAGCGATAGCGCACTCGCAACTATGCGTACAACAGATCCTGCTCTCTTGACTCAGATTCTTACCCATCAAAGTGATGAACTCTGGGCAACTTTCTTGCACTCTTTCTCACAACTGATTTCAAACCATGTACTTGCTGCGACATCATTGCGCTGGCTCATCGGTCAAGTATTTGCACCGCTTTCTCCAGAGCAATCCAAAATTCAGTCAGAGGCACTTAGCTAAAGTGCGTATCTCTGATTTGCGCGAGCGCCTCACTCTTTCATTCGGCGATGCTTGGGCACCATCTTTTAGCGCCGATATTGCAATCTCTTTATTGGGCAGCAGAAGCGTCAATGAAGCGCTCAAGGATGGTTTTGAAGCAGACGAAATTTGGAAAGCTGTATGCAAAGAACACCCACATGAGACGCAAAAGTTTAGATAGCTATAACTTCTAAGACCCAAGGATTCTTATCATCGGCTGGGGTAAGCGCACACGGATATTTTTCGGAAACGATGGCGTATAAATCTTCAGGAGTCTTGGCGCTAGATCTTGATTGCAATAGAAGGCGTGCTACTTCGCCCCTAATCTTTTTAGACATATGGGTAACTACAACGCGCTGCCCATCGACCACAGTTGAAACATGAATTTCAACAGTCTTACCCAGCGGGGCGCTCCACACAGTCTTATACGTGGAGGAGCGGCAATCGATTATCAGATCCGTCTTAATTGCATCTAAAATTTTGGCAACGGGCGGGCCCATGACTTTGTTATTGATGTTCTCTTTATACGTTTCGATTCGAGTATCAGGAGTAATCGCGCCATATTTCGCCGAGATAATTACAACCGATGTTGATGCGCGCTTTTTCGCACTGGCGCTAAGTGATTGCCAATCAAGGCCTTGGTAGAGAACTCCGTTATAGACCGAGATTGCAGGGGTAGGAGAGGTTGTCTCCTTCTTTTTCTCTGATGGAGGTAAAAGGATCAGCACCAACTACTTCTTGCCAAATAATTTTCCAAGAAAGCCTGGTTGAGAAGCTGCAACAGCATCTCCAGCATGACCTTGGCAGCGCTCGCTTTGAGGGATCCCCTGAAGAGCCTGCTCAATATGCTCGCCGCAACCACTCCATGTTGCCTTGCCACATTGCTTACAGCTCACTTTGCTACACATATCCGGGCCTCTCGTTAGATGAGCGAGTTTAGACCCCCTTATCAGCGCGACACGCGCTCGCAATGTCAGTGCCGTGAGCTAGGTTTCGAACAGGTGTTCGGATACCATTTACCCGTACAACCAGAGCGGTTCCATCTTCCGCCCACAGGCTTTGCATAAAGCCACAGGGCCGTCGGTGGGTCTCCGTACCTTCTGGGCCAGACCCAAACGTCATATGACGTTCTATCGAAAGGAAAGTAAGTGGCTACTGAAAAAAGTAATAAAGCTAACGATGCTGCACAAGAAAAAGCAACCACAGAGCGCCAAAAGGCACTCGATACAGCCCTAGCCCAGATTGAACGTCAGTTTGGAAAAGGCTCTGTAATGAAGATGAGTGATCGCACTGCTCAGGTTATTGAAGTAATTCCAACTGGATCAATTGCACTCGATATCGCACTCGGTATTGGTGGGCTACCACGTGGTCGTATCGTAGAAATCTACGGACCAGAATCTTCAGGTAAGACAACTCTTACATTGCATGCAATTGCTAATGCACAAAAAGCTGGCGGAATCTGCGCATTTATCGATGCAGAGCACGCATTCGATGCAGAG
>CANFXM010000058.1 GCA_947451045.1 Actinomycetota bacterium
GCGGCGCTCTGTTACTGCATAGACCTCGGCTTGCGCTTGATCTACTGCATCATCAACTTCGCCTTCAGTTGTGTAACCAAGCTGAACAATCTTTGTACCTGCTTCCACAAGGCGACGCATGATTGCATGATCGCGAACAATTTTTGCGTAATAACCTGCGTTAGCAGCAGTGGGAACAGATGAAATAAGAGTATGTAGATACGGTGCGCCACCCGCACGTGCAATATCGCCACGCTTAGTGAGTTCTGCTGAAACTGTTACGGCATCAGCAGGTTCGCCGCGTCCATAGAGATCAAGAATTGCATCGTAGATAAGTTCATGTGCAGGGCGATAAAAATCGCGCTCTTTGAGAATTTCAATAACATCGGCAATTGCATCTTTGCTCAATAACATTCCACCGAGAACGCTTTGCTCTGCCAATAAATCTTGCGGAGGAGTGCGTTCAAATTCAGCACCAACTGCGCTGATATTTTGATTACGGTTATTACTCGAGGTAGGAAATTCTGCGATACTCACTGAATCACCTTCCCATTAGGCACTGACAAATATGCGTATTTACGCGTCGTGCTGTGAAGGGCTAACCGTAGGGTTACGCTCAATCGATAGCGAATATCACCCTTTGCGCGTGTGTATAAGGGTGTGGGTAAGTTGGTGGATAACTCGTTATTCCTGTGTGAATACCCGTGGATGCACTGTGGGTAACTTTGAGTTACAGAGCCACCTCTCACCATAAGTGCAGGTCATCAGGGATATTTTTTCGCACATGGGTGTGGAGGAAAGTATTTTTTCATTTCTCACTCAATGAGATTTAAAATAAAAAACCCGCCGGATCTACGGCGGGTTTTTTTATAACTGCTTTTTTATTGAGCTACAACGCTTACTGTCACTGTTGCGACAACGTTGTGGCCGAGTGAAACCTTCACTTCGTGGTTTCCGATCTTTTTGATGTGGCCTTTTGTCTTGATGCTGTGGCGATCAATATCGATTGCTACAGCGCTCTTGATTGCAGCTGCAACATCTTTATCTGTCACAGAGCCAAAGAGAACGCCCTTTGCACCAACTTTTACCTTTGCGGTAACAGCTGATGATTCAAGCTTTGCCTTGATCTCTTTCGCATGGTCGATATCGCGAATTTCGCGAGCAGAACGAGCACGACGGATGCTCTGAATCTGCTTCTCTCCACCAAGTGACCAAGCAATTGCATTGCCACGTGGCAGCAAGAAATTGCGAGCAAAACCATCTTTTACAGTGACTACATCTCCTGCAGCGCCGAGGCCTGCAACTTCGCGAGTAAGGATGAGTTTCATAATTGATTCGCTCCTTATCTAGCTGTTGATGTGTAAGGCAACAATGCAACTTCGCGGCTGTTCTTTACAGCAGTTGCAATTGAGCGTTGATGTTGTGTGCAAGCACCAGTTACTCGGCGAGCGCGAATCTTTCCGCGATCAGAGATGTACTTGCGAAGGGTTGCAATATCTTTGTAATCGATATAGCTCACCTTGTTCTGACAGAAGCTACAAGGCTTCTTTTTGAACTTCTTATTGAGGGCAGCGGCTTTTGCGCCCTTGTTCTTAGGCTCACGTAGAGTCTTATTATTTCTTGCTCCCATTGTGGTGCTCCTTTTCGGGTGCCCTAACCTTTTTCCAGTAGTGGTTTTTAGTTAGGAATGGATGGATAGGTTGGTTTTTTTAGAACGGTGGTTCGTCGTTAGTTGTAGTTGCCCATCCTCCGCCAGTTGGCGTTGAAGATGCTGCGGCCCAAGGATCGTCATTGACTGAATCTCCTGCTGGTGCAGAAAATCCTCCGCCTGCTGGTGCTCCGCCTTGGCGTTGGGTACGAGTGACCTTTGCTGTTGCGTAGCGCAGTGAAGGACCGACTTCATCAACTTCTACCTCAAAGACAGTTCGCTTTTCGCCCTCTTTTGTTTCATATGAACGCTGCTTCAAGCGACCAGTAACCATTACACGAGTTCCTTTTGTAAGTGACTCTGCAACGCTTTCTGCTGCTTCGCGCCAAATAGAACATCTGAGATAAAGAGTGTCTCCATCTTTCCAAGTATTTGTGGTGCGATCGTAATTTCGAGGAGTGGATGCAACCGTAAAGTTTGCAACCGCGTAACCAGAAGGAGTGAAACGTAGCTCTGGGTCATCAGTTAAGTTACCGATGAGAGTGATGTTTGTATCGCCTGCTGCCATTTATTTTTCCTCTAATCTCTTTTAGGTCCGTGCAATTATTCTTAAATTATTCTGGACGTATAACTTTGGTGCGCAAGACTGACTCATTCAAATTGAGTTGACGATCCAACTCTTTGATGGCAGCTGGCTCGCAGTGCATATCAACAACTGCGTAAATACCTTCACCGTTTTTAAGAATCTCAAATGACATACGACGACGGCCCCATACATCGAGCTTGTCGACGCGGCCTCCGCTGTCTTTAATGATTTTGAGATATGTCTCAAGGCTTGGTGTGACTGTGCGTTCTTCAAGTTCTGGATCGAGAATGACCATTAGTTCATAGTGACGCATGCGTAACCCGACCTCCTCTGGACTAAGACGGCCACGGTATTTCCGTGACAGGAGGGTTAGTGCTTCCCCAGACTCTCCAGATGGAGTGTGCGAGGAAGGCTAAGGGTAACGGGGAGAGGCCTCAAAGAGAAAATCCATGAGGCGAGCGTGTGGATGGGCCACATCTGTGCGGGAATTCTGGACTGCAGTGCGGGCGATAACGGTGATGAGGTAGATCGTTGTGGCTATTCGCACGAGCGTCAGAAGGGCATAGCCGGTATCGGGGAGGCCAAAATGCGCACCAGTGACTGTTGCTAGATGTTGCCAAATTGCAATGTGATAAATAATTTCGCCGCTTTGCCAAACCCAAAATGCATGCACACTCTTTTTATTCACTAATCCAAGTATTGCAAGAGGCGTTAACCATAAAACATACTGCGGTGAATAGACCTTGCTAATAATCATCACTATGGCAAGCACCATAAAACTCATCTGTGCAAGAGTGGGTGAAGTAGCAAACTCAAAAAATATTAGTGTGGCAACAATTAATCCTGCACATAAAGCCAAGGCAGTTAGATAATTCAAATTCGTAAGATGAACTCCAAGTAATGAAAGGGCGTACCAAGGAGAACCCCAATCAGCACCTCGTGAAAGATTAAGGTGATAAAAATGCCACCAACCCTTTGGTGTAGTGAGTGCAACTGGAAGATTTATCGCCAGCCATGAACTGAAGACAATTCCACCATAGCTAAATATTTCTTTAATTCTATTCTTTCGCCATAAAATAAGAATAATGGGCAATAAAAGAAAAACGGGCATAAATTTAGTGGAAATAGAAATTCCCAAAGCTAGTGCACTCAATTTATATTTTTCTTTATCAAACCAATAAATTGCAATCATCATTGAAATAATTGCCCACATATCCCAATTGATATATAGCGAAGCTATCATTGCTGGAGCGATAGGAAGTAGATACCAAAAGTTTGGTTTCATATGCGCTAATAGAACTGCGGAAAATATAAATAGTAGGGCTATTAGAAAAGCATTGATGTAAAAATAGTACGAGGTGTTGTGTCGACCTTCTGGGGTTATCCAAGATGTTGCATACATGACAACTCCAGTTATAACTGGGTATTCAATTGCCTTTTCACCGCCAGCGTATGCCCATTTGTGGTTATTTAATCCACGATCTCCAAAAAGAGCGGGTAGGTCTGAATAGCAGGCGTGAATATATTGATCTGGCGTTGCCCAATTTTTAGTTTCACAATGGCTAAATTTTATGAATGAAAATAGTGAGGCAAGAATTGCAAGTCCGATAAGTACGCGAGCCGAATGGCGCAAACCCTAACCTTTTTTCTTCATTACTTGGATTCCACCCGAGGTCATGACTATGGGATCCAAACCACCAATATTAGATGGTGCTGGAAAATCTAGAATCGGAGTTCCTTTTAGTGCACCTTTCATAAATGCCGTCCATATGCGTGCAGGAAAAGTTCCACCCGTCACAGAGTTTAATCCGCCGATTCCATTCAATGATTCACTTGCGCTATCTCGAAAGAGTGCAACAGATGCGGCAAGTTGTGGGACATAACCACTAAACCATGCTGAAGCATTTTGCTCACTCGTTCCAGTTTTTCCAGCTGATGGTCGACCAAGTGCCAAAGCTGCAGATCCTGTACCGCCATTGACAACACCTTTGAGTGCATAGGTTAAATCTGCCATTACATCTTTGGTGAAAACTTCTTGACTAGATTGTTTTGCTTCATACAAAACACCTTTGTTTGAACCTAATACTTGCGATACCAAATACGGTTTCGAATAAATCCCTTGTGATGCAAATGTTGCATACGCATTTGCGACATCAAGTACATGTGGGCTTGCGACTCCCAAAACAACTGATGGCGTTGGCATCATCGCGACAGTGTCAGGTATTCCTGCTCTGCGCGCCACATCGACAACTTTGTCTGGGCCAACTTTAATTCCTAGGGGTACATAAATCGTATTGACGGAATGTTTCGTGGCATCAAATAATGACATTTGGCCCCAGCCTTCATCCCCGTAATTTGATACTGGGTATGGTTTTCCTGCATCATCGAATACTTGCGGTGTATCCCCATTCCACATTGAGGTAAGAGGAATTCCCGCTTCGAGACCTGCAATTAATGCAAACGGTTTGAAGGTTGAACCTGCGAGCGCAATTGATTGTGTTGCATCACTAAGTTGACGCTTCAAATAATCTGGGCCGCCATATAACGCAATAACTTCACCCGTACCTGGGCGAATCGCTACTAATCCAATATGTAAATTAGCAGGTGCCCCTTTTGGAGTGAGTTTATTTATCGCATCAACGGCAGATTGTTGAGCTTGCTGATCTATCGTCGTACGAATTACTAATCCACCGACAAGTAATTGATCTTGATTAAAACCAAGTTTCGCTAATTCTTTTTGTACCGCTTCTATTACGTGACCCTTAGGACCGCTGAGAGAGCCAGATGTAGCGCGCGGAATTATTGTAGGAAACTTTATTTTTGCAGCTTCTTCTTTGGTCAACCACTTCGCTTGCACCATTCCATTTATTACATACTGGAATCGTCCTCTTAATCGCGCTTCATTCGCTTTACTATAAGAAGGGTCATAAAGACCAGGCGATCTCAAAATACTTGCGATTACCGCTGCTTGAGAAACTGAAAGTTGATCTACATTACGGTTGAAATATTGTTGAGAAGCTGTCATTACTCCATATGAACCGCGGCCAAAATAGATGGTGTTGAGATAATTTTCCAAAATTTTATCTTTGCTAAGTGAGTTCTCGAGTTTTATCGCAATGACTAATTCTTTTATTTTTCGCTGAACAGTTCGGCTCGGCGATAGAAAGGCTGTTTTTGCATACTGTTGTGTGATGGTTGAGCCTCCTTGCAAAGCACCGCCACGCAAATTATTAAATATCGCACGACCAATGCCAGTAACACTAAATGCTCTATTCGAATAAAAATTACGATCTTCTGCCGCGAGTACTGCATGGCGGACATTGAGTGGAATTTTTACAAGCGGCACTATCTGACGATTTTCACTGCCGACTCTTCCAATTTCTTCACCATTTGAATATTGAATAACCGTCGATTGACTATTTACATATGCATTTGGATCGGGGATTGACACCGTGAAGTAAGCGAATGCGAAAAGAGTTGCTGCTGCTATGAAGCCGAAACCACCTATAAAGATGGCAGCTCTTATTAAATATCTCCGCAGCATTTGTAAAGGTTACCCCTTCGCCCAATCCTCATCTTCCAAAGTCCTTACTCGGCGAGGTGCTTTGCGCTCAATTCCATCGCCGAGGACGAATGAGGCACACAGATGATTCCAAGAACATTCTCTGCACACTTCAACAATATAAACGCGGAATTCTCCGAATTCATTCTCCATTTCAGCCAACTCTTTTAGGTTTTTTATTCGACCTGAGTATTGCCCGAGTTGATCTCCGAATGTGTACCGGAGTTCAACTAAAGAAAGTTTTTTACATACTGGGCATTGACGACTTACCTTTTCACCATGAAATTTTGCTGCTCTCATGAGGTATGGATCTGCATCGCAGGCGTCAACCACTCC
>CANFXM010000059.1 GCA_947451045.1 Actinomycetota bacterium
ACATTACTTTTTCCCATTTAGGCCATTCAGAATTACCAATTTGAATTGCTATGGGACCACCTTGAGTGCGACCTAATCGGATTCCTCCGAGAATAGTTACCTTGTCGCTTTCGAAACTTTGACGCGCGCCTCGTCCGAAACCGAGTCTGCGACGGGCTAAATGTTTATCAATATCCGCGCTCGTGATTTCTACCGAAGCAGGAATACCTTCAAGGATTCCACTCAGAGCCTGACCGTGTGATTCCCCCGCGCTCAACCATCTCATAGACGTATTGTGTCAGATACACGCGCTATCTCGTGGCCATATAAAGGATTGTGGCAAGAAATAGTGAGGGAGCCCACGGAATACGAAGGCGAAGTGAGTGGCTTACAACAATGTAAGGAATCGCGACAACTATTGAGGTGATCATCAGAAGTATTGCTATCTTTGAAATGTCATTGAAATTCTGCGGAGCCATGATGGCAATCAGAACTGATATCAGTTTCACATCTCCCATACCAATTGCAAAAATTGCATGAACGATAAAGAAAATCATGAATGAAAAAGTAAGGGCTACGCAATACGTCCAAGGGTGTCGAATCGTTAGCCCTAAGGAGATCAGCAGCAAAATCGCGACATCTCGATTACGTATGAGATGACCCAAAAAATCGGTAGTAGAAATTTTCACTGCGAATAAGATCAAGATGAAGATCATCATTTTCCGAGCGTAATTCACAAACAAGGCGAGAAACGAAATCGAGCAGGGGTGTGGATTATTCTAAAGTTGCAAGTGCTTTTCTACGAAGAAATTGAGCCATCGCAGCTCTATCGAAAGTTCTTCCGGAAAAAAGTTCAATTTGATCCAGGCCCTGATGAACTAACAAGTCAATACCATCGAGGCTCTCTCCCCCTCTCTCTTTCCATCCTGCCAGCAAGAGTGTTGGCCATGGCTTATAAAGTACTTCGAAAAATAGAGAGTCAATCTTTGAGGGCAAGTAATCGACAAAGAGATCGGCTCCATACAACGGGGTTGTGTTAACTAATAAATCTGCTTTAGAAATACCAGCCGTGTATTCCCATGGAGAGAATTCAATTGTAGAAGTGAGGACGCAGGCACGCATTGCATCTTCACGTTCGGGATTTCGCGAGATAACTTGAATGTGATCTACTCGAGAATCTAGCGCGCCTGCAACCGCACGTGCAGTTGCTCCGGCTCCCAAAATTATTGCTTTACTACCAGACTCAAAACCGCGCGAATTAAGTGCAGAGATAACACCAGTGAGATCGGTTGACGAGGCTATCCATTTTCCATCTTTTCGAAACAAAGTATTAGCAGAAGTTATTCGAGCAGCAATGGGATCAACCACATCGGCTAATTTCAAAACTTCTTCCTTCAGGGGCATGGTCAGTGAAAAACCAGTCCAACCGTTCTCTTTGCCTTTCAAAAATTCTTGCAACTCCCCTGAACCAACTTCTATCGCGCTATAGTCATTTTCAATTCCTAATTCTGCATAAGCGCTGGTATGCAAAAGTGGTGATAGTGAATGGTTGATAGGCGAGCCCAGAACTGCTGCTCTGATCATTTTTTCACCTCAAAAGCTCCAGCCCGAAGATTTTTTTCATAGAGGGATTTCCATTGTAGAAACTCCTCATTGCTCTTGGTGAATCGCGTATCACCAGGAGACACTGTTATAAAGAATAGCCAATCCCCAACTGCCGGTGCCATAGCCCCATCGATCGCAGCTCGGCCAGGGTTTCCTATAGGTCCTGGTGGCAATCCATAATGCTTATACGTGTTGTACTTCGAATCAGTCAAAGTTGCTTGCGTACTGAGAAATACCTGACCTCGAGTTTTCTTTACATAATGAACAGTCGAGTCCAACTGTAATGGCATGCTAATTGCTAAACGGTTTCGGATAACGCGAGATATCTTTGGAAAATCTTTTGTATCACCTTCTGCTTGAATGATGGAAGCGATGATCAAAAGATCTTGTGGGCTCAATCCCTTGAGACCCACGTTCAATTTTGCAGCTTTTGACTCGGTAACGAAGCGATCAACCATGGCCTGGAAAATTTGAGGGAGAGTACTTTCTTTGGCGAAATTATATTGCGCGGGAAATAACATACCTTCCAAAGATTTATAGCCAGCAGGCAGCGTTACTTTGCCTAAAGCTGAATCAATTTCTTGTTGAGAGAACCCTCTACCTTTCAAGTCTGAAAATATCTCAGAGTTCCATTCACCTTCGAAAATGTTGAGCAGATTGGGCATACGTTTGGAATCTAACAATTGCGCTAAAGCTTGTCTCGAAGAAATACCAATTGTTAATCGATGAGTCCCTGGAGCGATACTCGTTGAACGAGTATCTGCTACCGCTACTCCAAAAAAAGCTGCTGATGACTTGACTACTCCCGCGGCCGTCAAAATCCGTGCGATTTGAATTCCATTAGCACCACTGGGAATCTCGACTAGTTTCTCTTGCGAGCTGCTAGAAATTATCGCCGTAGCAAAATCCGGCGCACCAGCATTGCTCGCGCGTATGAGATGAATTCCAAATGTCAGCGCAACAATGAGTACGCCTGCCATCAGTAACCTTTTCATATCTTTTTTGACCGCTCAATTGCCAACCCTTGTTCCAAAATAGCGACCGCAGCCATCGCATCAATTGAACTCTTTGCATCCCTGGCATTGACTCCAGCACTTCTCATATCTTTCATCGCCGAAACCGTCGATAGACGCTCATCGACCATCGAAACTGGGATTGCTGACTTCTCCCTTAATTTTTCAACGAACACTTCAACTTTGCTCACTGCCACGCCCTCGTTTCCATTGAGCAAAGTGGGCTTACCAATGTAAATATGAATTGGTTCGTGCTCATCGATAATCTGCATTATCTGTACAAAAAGATCTTTCGATTGCGCCTGTAATGTGGCCAAAGGAGTCGACAAGATTGCATCGGGGTCGCAGATCGCTACACCAATTCGTACATCGCCGTAATCAAATGCTATTCGACGGCCTCTTTGCATCTGACTAGCCTGCTAAAGATTTATTGATTGCTTCGAGTGCTTGCGGAATCTTTGACACATCGACTCCACCCCCTTGAGCGAAATCGTCTTTACCGCCACCGCCACCGCCCAAAATTATGGAGCCAACTTTTACTAGCGCACCTGCTTTAGAACCTTGGGCGCGCGCCTCTTCACTTGTGGCGACAACTAATACCGCTTTGCCTTCATTGACGCTTACCAATGCAACGACTGAATTCGTATTTCTATTTCGTAAATCTAAAGCAATCGTGCGTAAATCATCTCCAGATATACCATCGGATAAATGCGCAGAAATAACATTTGAGTCCTTGATCTTGATACTCGACTTTGCCAAATCAGATATTTTGCCTAAAGCATCTTTCGAGCGAAGTGTTGCTAATTCCTTCTCGATATCTTTAATCTTTGAAATCAGATCAGAGATACGCTCTGGTAGCTCTTCTACTCGTGCGCCCTTAACTATTTCAGTCAATGAATTCAATAAGAGGTGCTCGCGAGCTAAGAAATTATATGCATCTGCACCTACGAGGGCTTCAACCCGTCGAACCCCTGCGCCAATTGATGATTCACTAAGAAGTTTTACAACACCGAGTTCACCCGATTGCGAAACGTGAGTACCTCCACACAATTCACGAGCCCAATCGCCCACGCTAACTACGCGAACACGATCGCCATATTTTTCACCGAAGAGTGCCATGGCACCAAGTTCTTTAGCTTCCTTCTGTGACATTACTTGAGCACTTACTTCTAAGTTATCTAGGAGCAGGGAATTGACTCGTGATTCCACATCATTGAGCACACTCATTGGTACTGCCCCTGTTGCCGGGAAATCAAAACGGAAACGTCCGGGGGAATTCTCTGATCCGGCTTGGGTTGCAGTCTCACCTAAAATTTCACGAAAAGCTTTGTGCACCATATGAGTTGCGGTGTGTGCACGCGATATTGCTTGACGGCGAGTTACATCGATAGTGGCCAAAAGTTGAGATGATTCTTCAATCGATCCACTTATTACTCGACCTCTATGAATTGAAATTCCTGGTACCGGAGTTTGCACATCATCAATTTCTACAACCGCACCGGATGCCAAAGTAAGAGTTCCACCATCAGCAAGTTGACCGCCGCCTTCAGCGTAAAAAGGTGTTCGATCCAAAACGACTTCAACATCATCGCCACTTTGCGCCGTTGAGACTCGAAGGCCATCGACGATAATCGCTCGAATCGATGCCTCACTCTCTCTATGCGTATACCCGACGAATTGCGTGGAGCCTGATTTATCTGCAATACCCCGATAGACCGTCAAATCTGTGTGACCACTCTTCTTCAAGCGAGCATCAGCTTTTGCGCGATCACGCTGTTCTTTCATCAAACGCGTAAAACCCTCGGTATCAATTTCTAAGCCCTCTTCGCGCGCCATTTCGAGTGTGAGATCAAAAGGGAATCCATATGTGTCATGAAGTTTGAAAACTTCTTCTCCTGGCAAGGTAGTGCGCTTAGATCTTTTTAGCGCAGCGCTAGCTACATCGAAAATCTGCGTGCCACTTTTGAGAGTTTGTAAAAATGTTTCCTCTTCTGAGACAGAGACCGACAAAATTCTTTGCGAATCCGAGACCAGCTCTGGATATTGCGGTCCCATTGCGCCAATGGCTGCAAGAGTTAGCTCACTCATTATTGGATCATGAGATCCGAGTAAACGCATATTTCTAATAGTTCGTCGCATCATTCGACGTAGAACATAACCACGTCCTTCGTTACCTGGAGTGACTCCATCGCCAATAAGCATTGCTGAAGTACGTGCGTGATCTGCGATGACACGAAGTGAGATATCTGATTTTTCGTCCCGACCATAGGTAACTCCAGTGAGAGCCGACGCCTTGTTGAGAATTTGGGCAGTGGTATCGATTTCGTAAATATTTTCAACACCTTGCAAAAGTGCGGCCATGCGTTCTAAACCAAGTCCTGTGTCAATACTTTTTGCTGGCAATTCTCCAAGAATTGGGAAGTCATCTTTTCCAGAACCTACGCCACGTTCATTTTGCATGAACACTAGATTCCATACTTCCATATAACGATTTTCATCAGCTATCGGGCCGCCATCTATTCCATAGGCTGGACCTCGATCATAATAAATTTCGGAACAAGGACCACACGGTCCCGGTACTCCCATCGACCAAAAATTATCTGCCATATCACGTCGTTGAATTCGCTCTAATGGAACTCCGATTTTTTTATGCCAAATATCTGCCGCTTCATCGTCATCAAGATAGACAGTTACCCATAAGCGATCTTCAGGGAAACCGTATCCACCATCTGCTACTGAGCCAGTCAATAACTCCCATGCCAGCGATATTGCACCTTCTTTGAAGTAATCACCGAATGAAAAATTTCCACACATTTGAAAAAAGGAAGCGTGACGAGTTGTTTTTCCAACCTCGTCAATATCTAAAGTTCGAACACATTTCTGAACCGATGTTGCGCGTTTGTAGGGCGGAGTAATTTCTCCCAGGAAAAAGGGTTTGAATGGGACCATTCCAGCATTAACCAACAATAGATTTGGATCATCGGCAATAAGAGAAGCGGAAGGAACAACAGTGTGGGTTAAACCCTGACTATTACCATTTTCAAAGAAGCGCAGCCAGCGCGAACGGATCTCGGCGGATTCCACAGTTGCGAATCACTCAGCCTTCTTCTTCTTTTTTGAACGCCCTTTGCTCATTTGTGCAGCGCTCAAGAGAGCGCCTGCAACTTTCAACGCTGGACCACCCTTATCCATGAAGCTAGAAGTTGTATCCGTAACTTTTGTAGAAATTTCTTCAATATTTTTCGTGATGCGATTGAGACTATGTAATGGTCCATTGACCAAAGTAACGGTCGTATGAACCTCATCAATGAGTGGTGCAGTTTCATCAGTCATGGTTTTTAGCGAAAGCTTCGCTTGATCTATAAAGCGACCGACACGAATCACTACATAACCGATAGCGGTGGCAATAATGAGTAATGAACAAGCGGCAATAATTGTTGCAATGCCTCCTG
>CANFXM010000060.1 GCA_947451045.1 Actinomycetota bacterium
CAGCGGGCGAAAGAGCGAAGTGCGGTAATACTAGGAGTCTGCGCAGGTTTTCAAATATTGGGTAATAGTTATTTTGCAAATGGAGTCAAGCATCAAGGTCTAGGGCTTTTAGATGTTGATAGTTTTCCAGGAGAGAAGCGCAGTGTCGGTGAAATTCGAGTCACCAGTCTTTTGAATGAAGAGGAGATGAGTGGATTCGAAAATCACTCGGGACAAACTCGCTTGGGTGGGCGAGCACTTCCACTCCATAGAGTGAAATCAGGAATTGGCAACGGCGATGGGCACTATGACGGTGCAATGAACACCAATGTTTTTGGAACTTATTTACATGGCCCAGTACTTGCCCGCAATCCGCATTTTGCTGATCATTTGATAGCCAGAGCTACCGCCCAGTCTTTGCAATTCGCGAAGGATCTTCTCGCTGATGAATATGCATCAGCGGCCCTAAAAATCTAAATGCATTTTGAACAAGAAAAGTTTGTTCAAACGCGATTTTTGATGAGATAGGAACTCCAAATTGCTGACAGAGCGGCGCAATTACTGTATTTTTTAGCAATTACGTCAGCGGAAATTGAAGGAGCTAGGGTGAAAATCACGGTAGATCGCGATGCATGCATTGGTGCTGGACAGTGTGCATTAGTTGCTGGGGCAGTCTTCGATCAAGATGATGAAGGCTTGGTCGTTTTACTCAACGTTAGCCCAGGTGAAGATATGCACGCATTTGTTCATAAAGCTGCGAAGTTATGCCCTGCTTCAGCTATTGCAGTTGAAGATTAATCTGAACCAGTCGGAGGACTCAATGGAGCAAACATCAGCTGCGCAATGTCCGATGCATGAAGTACGTCGTATTCCTAATGACGGAACTCCATTGTGCCCATCTCCTACATTTGCGATTTGGCGCGAAGAGGGTGCCGCAACTCCACTTGAATATTCCGATGGTCATCAAGGTTTAATTATTAATCGCTACGAATTAGCAAAAATGATTTTAGAGGACAAGCGATTTAGTCAAACCCCAGCGCGCATGCCGGCGCATCACGGAGAAGAACTCACTGCGCAATATGGTTTGAGTTCTGGCAGTGATTTGGATCTGGGAAATGTACTTGGTCTAGATGGCGAGCAACATGCGCGCATACGCCGCACTATTCTCAATCGATATTCAGTGCGATCGGCGCGCGGGTATGAAGCAGATATGAAAGCGATAGTCGCACAACAACTCAAACATTTATTGGCGCAACCAACCCCCGTAGATCTCACAAAACATTACGCACAGCCAATTTCGGCGGCGGGACATGTGCGAGTCTTGGGAATTCCAGAGCAATTCCGGCAGGAATATTCACAGCTCTTTGTTGGCGAATCAACGACGGATGAAAAAGTTGAATTTATTCGCCGAGTAATTGCTGTAAAGAAAGATTGCTTAGCCGAAGATGTTCTTAGTGATTTATTGCGCTCGGACCTTCTTGTGCCTGAAATTGAAGGTTTATCACTTTCATTATTCGTCTCCGGTCGCGATTCTGTTGCCTACATGATTGCCACTTGCATGACCGCACTTCTCAATAATCCTGATCAACTCAAAGCTTTGCGTGATGATCCAACTTTGATTATGGGCGGCATGGAAGAGTTCATGCGAGTAGGCGCAATGTTTCTCACTCTTTTTCCACGCACTGCTACCGAAGATCTTGAACTTGGGGGAGTACGCATTTCTGCTGGACAATCAGTTTCAGTTTCACCGGTTGCAGCCAACCATGATCCAGCGCAATTTCCAGATCCAGATAAATTCGATTTATCTCGTGACGCTTTTGGTCATGTTGGTTTTGGTCACGGAATTCACGGATGTGTTGGACAACAAGTTGCCCGTGTTGAAATTCGCGAAGGTGTGATGCAATTGATTCAAGGGATTCCAACTCTCTACCTTGTACATGCAGAACAAAATGAACCTGGTCCTTTCGCCCACCCTGTTGCAACCTATGAGGCGGGCGAGGTAATTGTTGGATGGAATTAAAGCCACTCACTCATCCAGTTGATTGGGAGATACTTTTTGCCGGCGATTGGAAAGATGGCTGGATGCATTCTGGTATCGGCGTACTCAGTGATGGCCGAGTTGTCTTTGAAGCATCTGGTGGTGGTGCACTTTTATTTCTAAATCCAACTTCTCGTGAGACCCAACGTATTGAAGTAGATGTGGCCGTCTCTCACGGAATTGCAGTTGCAAGTGATGACACTATTTGGATTTGTGATCCGGGAGCGCAAGCACCGGGCCAAGTTGTTCAGATAGATATAACGGGAAAAATATTGCGCAGGATCGAACAACCGATTCGAAGTAGTGATGAAGCAGGAAAATGGAGACCAACATCGGTTGCCCTGGCAGATAATGGCGATATCTGGATTGGTGATGGCTACGGTTTGAGTTTGGTTCATGTTGTGCGCGCAAATGGTTCAATTGAAACATTTGATGGATCTGCCACTGGAACGAAGTTTGATTGCCCTCACGGAGTTGCCATCGATTCTCGAGGTGAAGAACCAGTACTTGTTGTAGCCGATAGAAGTAATAAGCGAATAGTTTTCTTCACTCTGGCGGGTACATTTATTCGCTCAGTAGTTGCACCAATAATGACGAGTCCTTCATCCATAGCAATTCGTGGAAAGTCACTTCTTATTACAGATTTACTCGGCGCAATCCTTGAAGTCGATATCAACGATGGAGTCAGCGCGCTCATCCCGACTTCGAATATCCATGAGCGAGAGGGTTGGCCCAATAAGTTATCGGGCACCGATTCTGTCGGCCCAGATGTTGTAGGCAATGAACTCAACAGTCCGCACGGAATTACAGTCTCAGGACAAGGTGATGTGTATTTTACGGAGTGGTATCTGGGTGGACGAGCAGTCCACATTTCATAATTTTGCGAAAGCTAAGTAGCCCGCGATAGAGAACATCACGATTGCAATAACTGAATCAAGAATTTTCCAAAAAACAGGTTTTGACATAAAACGAGACGCAGCTTTTGCGCCATAACCTATTGAAACAAACCAGATTAAACTTGCCAGCATCGCTCCTGCTGAGAAAAACCAGCGATCAGATTTAAATTGATTAGAGATACTTCCTAGCAAAATTACTGTATCTAAATAAACATGTGGATTCAGGAATGTAAAACCGAGAAGTGAGGTCGCAACTTTTTTGGCACTGGGGGAGGTGGTGGTAGTTGTATCGAGTACTTTATTACCAAATACCGCTCTCACGCTTTTGATTCCAAACCAGATGAGATAAATAACTCCAAACCAACGAATCGTCTCGAGAAGCGAGGCGTGTGATTGCAGAATTGTTCCTAAACCGGCAGCCCCAAGGGCAATGAGTAGAGCATCAGAGGCAGCACAGATAGCAACAGTCATAAGCACATGTTGTTTAGTCAGACCTTGTTTTATAACGAAAGCATTCTGCGCACCAATTGCAATTATCAAAGAAAGACCCGCAAAGAGCCCCGGAATAAATGCAATCATGAAGTTTCCTTCATGAATTAGTGGAGTTGTGCGTGACGCTCTTCGGCAGTTGGCTTATTGAAGTAAGCAGCACCTTGTGACCAGTAGATAGCCATTGGAATAACTCCGATAGCAACTGTTCCTACTCCCACCCATAGTGCAAGGTGAGAAAGCGTTGGAATCACTTTGATGAGCACTGCAATGAGGAAAAGACCCGAGAGTGCGGGCCAAACGCCCACCATGATAAATGTTTGCACGTTACGAAATAGATGGCGACGGTAGAGAACGATTACCGAGATCGAGGCTAATGCGTAATAGAAACAAATCTGGATACCAATTGCTGCGACGCCTGCCTGGGCAATGTCGTTGACCGACTTTATGAATTGAGATCCGATGAAGAAAAGAAGTACGAATACCGTTGTGAAAATCGTTGCATTCCACGGTGTTTGAAACTTCTTGTGGACTCGTCCAAAGGAAGTAGGCATTGAGTATTCACGGCCCATTGAGAAAAGGGTACGTGTCACCTGAATCATCTGAGTTTCGATAGTTGCAACCGTTGAGAGCAATACCGAAACAATAATGAATTTTCCAAACCAGCCTGGAATGAGAACTGCGGCAAAGTCGGTGAGAACACTTCCGCTAGAAGAAAGTGTTGCATCGCTGAGCACCATATTGATAGCAACGAGAGTCAAAAGGAATGTGAAGAAAACGAAGAAGATTCCGTAAATTCCACCTTTGCCGGCATTTGAATCCCCATCCTTGGTCTCTTCATTGAGGTTCGCTGTTACATCCCAGCCCCAATAAAAGAATGCACCAGAGACTGCGCCTATAAGTACTGCGCTTAGACCTGTTGCGACAACGTATTTAGAATCAAAACTTCCAGCTGTTCCAAGTGCGTTATCAGGAATTGCGTATGACTTAATTTGGCTCAGTGAAAACCAGTTCCAACTAAATTTATGTGTATGAGGGTGATGTAGCAATGCAAATACATCGAAGATCCACAACAAGCCCAATTCGATAACCGTCATGATGACTTGAGCTTTGGCGGTGAACTTAATTCCGTAAGCAATAATTCCAACCATAAAAACAAATATTGCAGCGCCCACCAAAGTGGTCCAGTGAACGTTGCTAATAATCTTGTCATTAGATGTGAAGAGTGAGAGCAAACCTGTCGAAGCCGGCACCGTGGATACGAGACCGAAAATAATTGATGCGGTAACAAGTGACCAACCAGCCAAATATCCCAAAACTGGGTGCAAGGCATTGCGTACCCAGATATATGTAGCACCTGCATTTTGACGAATCTTGCTCATAAAGTGGAATGCGACAACAACACCAAACATCGCAATGCCTGAATACAAAAGTTCACCCGGACCATAGAGACCAACAGTGATTGCAAGAGTGACAGTAGTTGCCGCGATTGAATACGCGGGGGCTGATCCAGCAATGCCCATGATTGTTGATTCGAATAAACCTAAAACATTCGAAGCTAATTTTTCTTCTGTGTTAGCTGCTTTGCCTTGATTCTTACCTTTGTTTGTCATCAATTACCTCCGGGTGGGAGAGGGCATCACATGATGCGTGAACGATTCGATGGGATAAATTAGCATTAGACGAAGCAAATGGGGAGATATTCTCTGAAGATTTTCGTGCTCAATAGCACTATGTTCTGAGTGGACCGTACTGGGATCGAACCAGTGACCCCCACAATGTCAATGTGGTGCTCTACCGCTGAGCCAACGATCCTTGCTGGGAAATCATACCCCACGGTAATTCACTTTATTTAGCGGCCGAAATCGTCCTCGATACGCTCGATATCATCTTCTCCAAAGTAGGTTCCTGTTTGCACTTCGATAAATACAACATCATCATTTCCGATATTTCCGATGCGATGTAAATCGCCAATACCAATTGTTATGGATTCACCTGCGCCGTGGTGTGAAACTTTTCCATTTAGAGTTATCTCTGCTTTTCCAGAAACAATGAACCAGTGCTCTGCGCGCTTTTGATGACGTTGATATGACAAACGCTTTCCTGGATAAACCCAGATGCATTTTGTTTTATGGTGTGCGCCTTCTTGCAGAACTTCATAACGACCCCAAGGCCGTTCTGATTTTTCTAGTTCCATCGCGCCCTCACAATTTCTTGTGTCGTTTCATACTAGAGGTCGGGACGGGATTTGAACCCGTGTAGCAGGATTTGCAGTCCTGAGCCTCGCCTCTCGGCCACCCGACCATAGAAAGAGCGCCACTGTGACGAGATGAATTCATATCGTTTACAGCGGCGCTTATTCAGAGCGGACGACCGGGTTCGAACCGGCGACCTGAACCTTGGCAAGGTTCCGCGCTAC
>CANFXM010000061.1 GCA_947451045.1 Actinomycetota bacterium
ACTTATACGCTCACGCCCCCGCCCGATACGCTTAGCCCGTGACTCCAACGCTGCCCACGCCTAAGCCACCTGCTCAGGATCAAACTCGCGGCGTCTTGGCAATTCCCGCATTTCGCAAGCTCTGGCAATCAATGGCCTTCTCATCCCTTGGTGACTGGCTCGGCCTACTTGCAACGACAGCGCTTGCACAACAACTTTCCAAAGGAAGTTATTCGACCGCAAACTTTGCAATCGCAGGTGTATTTATCGCGCGCCTCTTGCCATCAGTTTTTCTTGGCCCAATTGCGGGAGTAATCACAGATCGCTTTGATCGCCGTAAATTAATGGTGGTCTGCGATATCGGCCGCACCGCTTTATATATTTCTATTCCGATTGTTTCAAATTATGTCTGGCTCTACACCGCCATGATTTTGGTGGAATGTCTCACGCTATTTTGGTCTCCCGCAAAAGAGGCAAGTGTTCCTAATCTTGTCCCCCGCGAAAAGTTAGAGAGTGCTAATCAAGTCTCACTTCTTGCCGCCTATGGCACCGCTCCTATTGCGGCGATTCTTTTCTCAATCCTAACTTTATTTAGTGGCGCAATCGCTGCAGCATTTCCATCCTTTGCTGGAAACTCAGTCGACATTGCGCTCTATATCAACGCATCCAGTTTTGCTTTTGCGGCCTGGACTATCTGGCGTCTGCATGAAATTCCAAAAGGTGCCGCGGCTAAAAAAGAAGGCGATGTTGGCGTAGGAAAATCTCTGTTGCAAGGTTGGAAATCTGTTAGTGAATCAAAAGTAATTCGCGGACTCATTGTCGGAATGGTCGGCGCATTTATCGCAGCCGGCGCCGTTATTGGACTTGCACGAACATTTGTTGGCGACCTTGGCGGTGGTGATGCCGCATACGGCGTGCTCTTCGGATCAGTATTTACTGGTCTTGCCGCAGGCATTGCATTTGGTCCTAAAGTCTTTGCCCAATTTAGTCGCCGTCGCTTATTTGGAGCATCGCTCACGACTGCGGGCCTATTCCTAGTGTTATTAGCTGCTATTCCCAACCTCGTTCTTGCAGTCTTTATCGTCGTTGGTCTTGGAGCATTTAGCGGAATCTGTTGGGTAACTGGCTTCACGATGCTGGGTATGGAAGTCCACGATGAAGTTCGTGGCCGCACATTTGCATTCGTGCAATCACTAATTCGAATCACACTCGTTGCAGTCCTCGCAGTTTCACCACTCATCGCTGCAGCAGTTGGTAAACACACTTTCAAATTCCAAAATACTCAACTCAATCTCAATGGCGCCGCCGTAACTATTCTTATCGCAGGAGTTATCGCCGCAGTCATTGGTTCAATTTCATATCGGCAAATGAAAGATCGCCCTAACGTTTCATTGTGGAGTGATATCGCCAATGCAATCAAAGGCGAACTCGGTTCCATCACTGGTGCTCCAACTAAAGGTGTCTTCATTGCATTTGAAGGCGGCGAAGGAACTGGTAAGTCAACACAGAGTAAGTTGCTCAAGTCCTGGTTAGAAGATGAAGGCGAAGTTGTTCTACTTTCGCGTGAACCAGGTGGCAGCGAACTCGGAGTAGAGATTCGTAAAATTTTGCTGAGTCATTCAACTGGAGATATCAGCCCTCGCGCTGAAGCACTCTTGTATGCAGCCGATCGCGCCCACCATGTCTTCTCAAAAATTCGACCAGCACTTGCTAATGGCGAAGTTGTTATCACCGATAGATATTTCGATTCATCGATTGCATATCAAGGTGCAGGCCGCGTATTAGAACCTGGTGAAGTTGCGCGAATCTCTCGATGGGCAACTGAATCTCTTTTCCCAACGCTGACAATCATTATTGATCTACCAGCAGAAGTTGGCATTGGGCGCCTGAAGAGTTTGGATCGCTTAGAAGCCCAACCCCTTGATTTTCACGAGCGCGTTCGCCAAGAGTTCTTGCAATTAGCGCTACTTGATCCTGAGCGCTATTTCGTCGTCGATGGCAATCAAAGTGTCGAAGCAATCCACGCCGCAATTATTTCTCGCGTAGGTGAATTAGCAGCGCTCAAGCGCAACATAAAAGATGAAGAAGGTAATCGTTTACTCAAGCCAATCCGCCGCGCAACAAAGAGTGTGACAACGGGTGTGCGCAGCGGCGTCAAGAAAGCAACATCGCACGCACCTAAGAAACCAACTTTGAAAAAGAAAAGTGCAACAACAAAAGCTAAGAGTGCAAAGAAGTAAGTGATGAGCGTCTTCGACGAATTAGTAGGACAAGAACACCTCATCTCTGTTTTGCAAGGCGCACTTACTGCTTCGCGCAATGGCGAAGAGTCACCCGAAACATCAACACACGGCATGACACATGCGTGGATATTTACAGGCCCTCCAGGAAGTGGTCGATCCTCTGCAGCAATTGCATTTGCAGCAGCCCTCGTTTGTCCTAGCGGTGGATGTGGCACATGCAACGAATGTCGCAGTGTTTATAGCGGCGGCCATCCTGATGTTGAAATTATTCGCACCGAAGGTTTATCAATCAAGATCGATGAAGTTCGCGAATTACTTACTCGCGTTTCATGGGCGCCATCAATGGGTGGATGGCGAGTTGTCGTCATGGAAGATGCCGACCGACTTACAGAATCTGCAGCGAATGCACTTCTCAAAGCAATTGAAGAGCCAGGTGCTCGTACAGTCTGGTTATTGTGCGCGCCAACATTGCACGACTTACTTCCAACAATCCGCAGCCGTTGTCGTCACTTGCAATTGCGTACACCGAGTACACAAGCAGTCACCACAGTTCTCACTAATCGCGATGGCATAAGCCCTGGCATGGCCGACTTTGCAGCTCGTGTTTCACAGGGCCATATTGGTCGCGCGCGATATTTAGCCACCAATGAAGATGTTCGCAATAACCGCGCAACGATTATGAAACTACCTACGCAATTAGGCGATGTTGCCTCTGCTTTCAAAGCTGCTCAAACACTGGTTGACCTTGCAACAGATCAAGCAAAGTCTGCAGCCGAAGATCGTGATGAGCGCGAGAGTGAAGAACTCTCAGCTGCATGGGGCAAGGGCGCTACAGGTCGCGGTATGGCCTCAGGAGGCTCTAAGGCGCTCAAGGACTTAGCAGCGGAGCAAAAGACTAGGGCTACCCGCATGGTCCGTGATTCCCTCGACGGGGCTTTGCTCGATATTGCCACCTTCTATCGCGATGTCATGATGGTTCAAGCTGGCAGCGATGATGCTTTGATCAATGTAGAACTTGCACCACAAATAAGTGCGCTCGCGCATAAAAGCAGTCCGCATCAGACGGTGGCGAAGATAAGCGCAATCATGGAGGCACGGACAAACTTGAGTCATAACGCAGCACCGCTACTGACCGTCGAAGCCTTAATGTGCGCACTCGCGCGATGAAGGTAGTGAAGACGCTCGCACTCGCAACAATCGCCGTTCTCGTTCTATCGTCTTGTTCACTGATTCCAAGTTCCAATAAATTATTTACATCAATGGAGCAATATCAAAGTCAAAGTTTGAAGTGGGATAAGTGTTTCGAAACTTTCACTTGCTCTTACTTGAAGGTGCCCATTGATTACACAAATCTCAAGCTTGGTCAATTCAAAATTTCACTTATCAAATATAAGGCAACCAAACCAAAGGAAAGACTTGGCAGCATTGTCGTGAACCCTGGTGGTCCAGGTGCATCAGGTGTGGACTACGCCTACAACGCACAGTATATATTTGATAAAAATGTTCTAGAAAAATATGACCTTGTTGGTTTTGATCCGCGTGGAGTTTCGCGCAGTGATCCAATTATTTGTCTCAACGATAAAGAGACCGATGCAAGTTATGCCGCTGACAGCAAACCAGATTCACCCGCCGAATTTGCGACCCTTATCAAAGCTTCGAAAGAGTACGCACAAAAGTGTGTGAAAAACAATAAATACCTCACGCATTTCAGCACCGCCGACTCTGCACGCGATATGGATTTATTGCGATCAGCCCTTGGTGATCCCAAACTAAATTTCTTAGGTGCCTCCTACGGAACTTACTTGGGAACTTTGTACGCGCAATTCTTTCCTGAGAAAGTTGGTCGCATGGTGCTCGATGGTGCCGTCGATCCAAACATTTCAATAAGGGAACAAAACCTTACGCAGGCAATTGGATTTGAACATGCCCTAGATGCATTCATCGAAGATTGCTTCACTCGCAAAGATTGTCCGCTGCCAAAAAACCTTGCTCGTGCGCGTGCAACTTTTACTTCGCTCTTTCACAGCGCTGCAAAAAATCCACTGACTACAACATCAAAGCGCGTTGCAACAGAATCACTTATCGTGCTTGGAAGCGCATACGCTCTTTATGATAATCAAACAGGGTGGCCTATTTTGCGTTCGGCACTGAGCCAAGCACAATCGCAGAACGGCACATTATTTCTGCAGCTCGCAGATGAGTACACCGACCGAAATTCCGATGGCATATATGCAAATAATGGAGCAGATGCCCAATTAGTCATCGATTGTTTGGATTGGCAAGATTCGCGCAGCGTCGAACAAATGCAAGTAGATGCCAAAGTTTTTGCGCAGAAGGCCCCAGTATTTGGCCCCTATCTTTCCTATAACTCATTGACCTGTAAGTACTTCGTTCCTTCAACTAAAGACTCGAACACTCGTGCCACCAATGTTATTCAGAGCATCACCACCGCACCCATATTGGTAATAGGTACAACCCGTGATCCCGCAACGCCTTATGCATGGGCACAATCACTTCATAAAACAATCAAAGGGTCTCGCCTTATTTCATTAGATGCCGATGGCCATACCGGCCATGGTCGTGGCTCTGCCTGTGTTGATGATGCGGTAAATACCTATTACCTAACGGGGGTTATCCCCGTCAAAGATCTTCAGTGCACGTTGTAATCCCCACACAGTTACGCGAGACATTGCCTCAACAACAATATTTCCGCTCATCTTGCTCACGCCGAATTCGCGTTCAACGAAAGTAATCGGCACTTCTTTGATTTTTGCACCAAGTGCAACAACTTTGCGAGTCATCTCAATCTGAAAGCAATAACCCTCACTCACAACTGTTTCAAAATCAATCTTTGCAATCAAACTCGTGCGATACACACGAAAGCCCGCAGTAATGTCATTGACTTTCAAACCCAACATAAACTTTGCATACTTATTAGCGCCGCGTGATAACGCTTCACGTTGCTTAGCCCAATTCACAACCTTGCCACCGGGCATCCAGCGCGAACCAATAACGCAATCAATGGATTCATCAGCATCAAAGGCGGCAACCATCGCAACTAAATCAATTGGCCGATGTGAACCGTCAGCATCCATCTCAATCATTGCTTCATATCCGCGAACAGCACCCCAACCAAAGCCTGCAATGTATGCCGAACCCAAACCTTGCTTGCCTGCGCGGCGCATCAAGTGCACACGCCCTAAAGAATCAGCATCGGCGATGCTCTGGCAGATATCTGCAGTTCCATCAGGGGATCCATCATCGACAACCAAAATATGAATAGCCGGCAACAATTCCAGAACAGCAGCAATCAACCGTGGAGCACTTTGCGCCTCGTTATATGTCGGCACAATCACCAACATTTGCTGCCCATTCATGCGCTAAGTATCCCAGCCCCAGGCGCATCCGTGGTCATGAGCACCCCTTGGGATAGGGCAAGATTTCCCTATGCGCCTAGACCATGTCTCATATGTAACTTCCCATGACCAACTAGCTGACACAGTGCAACGCCTAGGTTCACGCCTTGGCAG
>CANFXM010000062.1 GCA_947451045.1 Actinomycetota bacterium
CCGGACCACTCTTTGGTGTCATAGTGAAACCGCGTGCTACTTGAATTCCGCCATGACCTGCGCCAACACCATCTCGTACCAAATAAATATCATGAACCCCACCCCAATCGGATGGAATTTTTGTCTTGTATGAAAATGCACCGGTTGCATCAGTGGTCACAGTTGCCATGTCAACGTAATAGTTGGCATAGCTTGTTCCCATGTAGTTCACGGTATTTGGTTGAATTTCAGCAACCCAACTGGCATCAGATGTCGACCAATTGAGAGTGTATGTTGAATTTGGTGTCAAAGTTTTTCCAGCAATCTCAATTGGATCGCCGACAATTCCTTGTGCTGGAGTAACAGTCATATTTACCATCGTTTGTGGAGTAGTAAATGTGACTGATTTTGTTCCAGTGAAAGGCAGTGCAGGAATATCTGGAATTCCAGATGGTGCAATCAAAGTTGTTGCAATTGGTGCATCAGCTCCGTGAGCTGGAGTAACTACTGCGATGGTAAGTAGTACTACAAGACTAGCTCGCAGTACTACTTTCCCCCTCGTCCCATACATAACATTACTGTTCATTTTTTCTCATCTCCGTTGAGTTAGTGATTATGTGATTTATGCCTTTGGAAGTGCGTACAAAGTAAGTTGAGATGCAGCAGTGAAATTTGATGCCCATGTTCCTGTAGCACCTTTGAGCACTGGATCTACTTGCACTGTGCGGTAATAGCTGACGCGCTCATATATTGTTCGTCCATTTGAATCTGTTTGACGAAGTCCATTGACCATTTTCGGAGCGAGTTTGGTTGACAGAACTTTCATAGAGCTCTGATCTTTACCAATCATTGTTACCTTGAAATTGATGAGTCCGAGAGTGCTATATGAGCCTGCTGTAGTTCCAGTCTTAAGAATTCCTGTCCAGAATGCAACACCGCTGTGGTTTCCGTATGCCAAAGTTATTGGAGTCGCAACACCTGCAACTTCAATATAGGCCTTTGCAGTATTTGATGAATCCATAACGGCTCCACCTTGATCAGAATTATTAGCATAGACACGGAAGACGATTGTTTGTCCGATGATGTACTCGCTAGAAACTGTGCAACCAACTCCAAAACGTGGTGCAAGAGCTCCGGTTGAACCTGATGCTAAAACTGTATCTACAAAGATATGAATTGGAGAAACAACACCTTGTACGGCAACGCCGACCTTGGTTGTAAATGGTGCTGAATCAACTGATGTATAGGCAGTTGCATCAGTTGGTGTAAATGTTCCTGCCAGAACAGTGGCACCTGAAGCTGTCGGGGTCCAAAGGCATTTAGCTACGAATGGAGCAGTTGTCGCTGTAGCAATCGCCTCGCAACCTTTGAGAACTGCACCTGCAGCAATAAATTTCACGGTTCCTGCATTATTTGCTGTTGCAACAATCGATACTGGATCTAAGCCGAACACTGCACTTCCACCTGAAATAACCAGAGTTGAAGGTGTGGCAGCTGAAGCCGGCGCACTACCTACAATGGCTCCACCAATTAGTGCAAATGCACTTATAGTGATTATTGAAGTCAATCTCTTCATTTTCTTACTCCTTCTATATTTATCACGGGTGAACTAATGACTACTTGGTATTGATATTTCCGGTAAATGAAATTTCAAGTGCTGGGCTCTCTGATGAACCGGCAACAGTTGACTTGATTTTGAATGAACCAGTTACTTTCAACGTTCCTGTTGCTCCAGCAAATTTGCCTGTTCCACCCGTGATTACTGCGTTACCTGAGAGAGTTACGGTTGCAGGTGCTGCATCGCTATCAGCGCAGGCTTTTGATGTGGCATCGACAGTGATTTTGATTGTGTTTCCACCACCACCGAGTGTGCCAACGAGTGAAGGCGTATCACATGAGCTAGATGGGGCAGCCGATCCGTTACCACTGAGAGTAAGAAGACCAAGCGTATTTCCTGTTCCTACACCAGTAACATTTGAAACTTGAACATCGCTATCACTCCATAAAAGAGAAGCTTTTCCTTTATATGTGGCAGCCAATTGATAGCTAGTTGCTGAGGCTGTCGTCTTGCCAGGAGTTACTGGAGTTTTTACCACAGGTTTTGTTGTTGTATAGCCAGTAGGGCATTTTGGACTAGCAGCAGTAATTTTTTTGACTGTACTTGCTTTATAGCATGTGATTGTTTTTGTAGCTGCATTCGCTACTGCGCCATCAAAAGAAATTAGAGCTAAAAGCGCAATAAAGCTAATGTTTTTGATGAGCTTTGATTTTTGATTTATTTTCATTGTAATTCCTACTCTCTCCGAATAACTTTTTCTTACGTGCAAATCCTTTCAGTACATATTTTTGGATTTACATTTTTCGTGAGGGCTATCTCTACCTCGGGTATTCCCTCCATCACATAAAAACTGAAATGGCGTAAGCACCTGAGTGCTACCTCCGATAGGCCCTACGGAGGCTTTTCGGTGCTCGAGATTGGTTAAAAATCAATACTTTTGAGCCTTATAAGCGTGTTATTGAGACTCTGAGTAAAAATAGAAATATTGCTTGTACCTTTAATAAATGAGTTTCGACAAAAGCGAATTACATCTTCCTCATTGGCGCAGACAGCACAAGGGTGAACATCGCATCCCTGTTGCTATTGTCGTTCTGACAGTAATTTTCCTACAGTTCATATTGCCAACGAAATTATCGCTTCCATTTCAAAAAGTTGTCTGTGCTATTGAGGCGCTTCTTCTGATTGCCCTATTTATTACAGGGCCAACTCGAATTTCCAAACACCATTTTCCAAGTCGCCTGATAGGTATGGTGCTCACGTCAATTATGACGCTCTCCAATACTGGCTCTGCAATCAAACTCATTGATTCTCTCGTCAATGCTGGAATTACAAATGCTGGTCAACTCTTATGGTCTGGTGGATCTATCTGGCTTACCAATATTGTTATTTTCAGTCTCTGGTATTGGGACTTAGATCGTGGTGGCCCTGGTGCTCGCGCCCAAGGAATAAATGAAATTCCTGATTTCTTATTCCCTCAGATGTCTGATGAGAAATATGCTGCTCCTGGATGGCATCCCACATACTTTGACTATTTCTATGTCTCGGTAACTAATGCCAGCGCATTTAGTCCAACTGATGCAATGCCACTAACTCGATGGGCGAAATCGCTCATGCTGGTTCAATCAATGACCTCATTACTTATGGTTGGTTTAGTTATTGCGCGCGCAGTAAATATCTTGCACTAAGCATTCAATTGCGAAGATAGCGCCTGCCACAAAGGGGCTTCAAGAGTTTTAGAAAAAGAAGCTGTCAAATGTCCAGCATCCCTATAAATCAAATAATTTCCACTGATGAGACTGCACGGATCAGTGTTACAAATCCATTCTGTTGGATTTATCCATAGCGAACCTGTTTGTGCTGCAATATTGCGCTCCTCGGTCAACCAGGTTACAGATATTGCTTCCGCAGTTGGATGCGAGCACTTCATGAGTGATTGGACATGAGATTGCATACATTGAGCAGGATTATCAATAGCTGCTGGCGTATCGCTCAAGATAATGACGTGTGGGGTCGACTTCTTAATCGTTTTGATAGTTCGAGTCATACCATCTCGCCAAATTTGGACTCGAGATTGACCAACACTAACTTCACCATTTTCTTCAAGCGTTGAAAATCCTTTTGTTCCTGCTACAAATACCATCGCAGGTTTAATTGATGCAATGCGTTTGAGCGCACTCGTGCGCCATATTTCACAGTTATCCATACGTTCATTCTTTGTCGAATTCCAAGCGGGAATATCTGCCGGCCAACACGAAGACATGGAAAGACTGACCAATTTCCATTGTTTTGCAATCGCGAGTTTTTCTATTGCGGGAAACCAAGAAAGGGCGTGACTATCTCCAAAAAGAACGATTGTTGTCTTGGATTTCAAATCCGCATAAGTGCACGGTGCAATATTTTGCGCAAGATTTTGTTGAGTATGACAGCGATCAATATAGGGTTTCGGCATATCTTGCGCAACATTCTTAATTTTTGCTACCAAGTTTTGGGGAATTGGACTATCGACTAATTGAGCAAATTGATATGGGGGTATCGCGCCAATAGTGGAGTCCACCGTCGTTGTATCAGCAGAGGCAATTGGCATAAGTGAGAGGAGAAAGGTATAAAAAATAAACATTTGCGCTCTCTTCACTCTTCAATGCTCTCAGTTCTCTTTCGAAATTTCTAGCAATCTTTTCTGTGAGAACTCAGGGAAATCACTTACCATTCAACGGTTTATTCTTACTTATTGCATCCTTTGTATTGATTGGGTGGATGATCTACTTAGTCTTTTCACTACCGAATTCCTATCGAGCCCGACACTGGGATTTAGCGTGGGTAGGTTTTGATTGCGGAATGGCTGTGCGCAGATCGATTCAGAACGCCCACGAGATGGCTGGCGCAGAAGTTATTACTGTTTCGCTTTGGCGTACACCACTTATGATTTTTGACCGTGAATAATGATTTTTTCTGGACTACCCGCAAAGTATCCAATGCCAATCAATACGATGCCAATTCCTATAACAAATAGCAGTGCAGTGTTCCAGCTATGGGATATGTCAAAAATTCCACCCACAGCCCCCGGAGCAAGGGCCGCCAACGTATAACCAATTGATTGGGCCATGATTGAAAGCGAACGAGTCTCGGCTGCTTCAACACTTCGAGTTACTGTTAAAACCAAAGAAAGTGGAAATGCAAAAGAGAAAGCAAAATTAGAAATTAGGATCCAAATAATCAGATGCCAGCCATGATCAAAAATCATGGCTGTAAATGACAAAGTAAGAATTATTGCAATGACCGATAACAGAATTCGAAAGTCGCGAAGTTTGGAAGCAAAATATGGCGCCCCAATTCCAACGACAGAACCACTAAAACCTGCAATCGAAAGCCATAGAGAAGCATTACTCAATGTAAATCCTTTTGAAACAAGAATTGTTGGAAGCCAAGTAGAGGATCCGTATCCCATCATTGCTTGAAAACCAAAGAAAAGGGCAATGCTCCATGCCGCTGGTTTATGCAATAACTCCTTATGAAATTTTGTTGCAACTGGTAAATGTGAATCACTAGATATCTTTGAATTTCGTAAAATCCACCATATCGAAGAAATAGTTCCAAGAACGATCCATGGAACCATCGATAGGCGCCAACCCCAGGATGTTGCATGCGCAAGTGGGACAGCAACTGCTACTGCGATATTGGCAAAGATGCCCATGATAGTTATGTAAATACCTGTGATGAGGCCAGAATGTTTAGGCACATTCTCCTTGACCCACACAGGTAATGAAAAATTCAATACTGCTATCGCAATGCCAAGTGTCAATGACGCAAAAAATAGAAGCAGAACATTTCCTACTGCTCGAATAAATATGGAAGCAGTGAGGACAATTAGCGCCGCAGCAATGACTCGATTTGTACCGCCTATTTTTGCAACTAATGGCATCAAGAAAGCGCTACCAGCAAAAGCTAAAATCGATAAAGATGTTAGGAAAGATAATAAAAAAGAGCTGAGGTGATACTGCTCTTTGAGGATTGGTATGAGCGGACCCAAAATAGTTATTCCGGTGCGCATATTTATCGCAGTAATAAATATCGGCAAACTCTTACTAATCGCCTCGCGATTATTCACTTGGGTTATCGTTCTTTCCACGCAGTATTGAGCGTTTCAATAAA
>CANFXM010000063.1 GCA_947451045.1 Actinomycetota bacterium
CTCCAGTTGCTGCGGGCAAAGTTTCTATTTATGTCTGCGGCGCCACTGTGCAAGGAGCCCCACATATCGGCCACGTTCGAAGTGGTGTGAACTTTGATATTTTGCGCCGCTGGCTCACTAAGAGTGGTTATGACGTAACTTTTATTCGCAACGTAACCGATATTGATGACAAGATTTTACATAAAGCTATTCATGAAGATATGTCGTGGTGGGCACTTGCGATGAAATATGAGCGAGCTTTCAGTAACGCTTATGCAGCGCTCAATGTTGCGCCACCTACATATGAGCCTCGCGCAACAGGGCACATCACTCAAATGATTGAACTCATGCAATTACTTATTGAAAAAGACGCTGCATATGCACCGGGTAACGGAGATGTTTATTTAGAAGTTCGTAAACTTTCTTCTTACCTCACTCTTTCGCGTCAAAAGCTAGATGATTTACAACCTGCAGCTGATGCTGATGAAGTAAATAAAAAAGATCCACGAGATTTTGCATTATGGAAAGCAGCTAAACCTGGCGAACCATCATGGCCAACTCCATGGGGACCTGGTCGTCCAGGGTGGCACTTGGAGTGTTCTGCAATGGCGCATGCCTATCTGGGTGAGACATTTGATATTCATGGTGGTGGCTTGGATCTCGTATTCCCACATCACGAAAATGAAATTGCACAGTCAGAATCGGCGGGATATTCATTTGCGAAGCGTTGGATGCATAATGCATGGGTAACGCAATCTGGTGAGAAGATGAGTAAGTCACTAGGAAATACTTTGCAAGTTGCAGAAATTCTCAAGCGAGTGCGCGGAATTGAATTGCGCTGGTATCTAGGAAGTGCCCACTACCGCTCAATGTTGGAATATTCGGAAGTTGCACTCGATGAATCAGCAACAGCATTTCGTCGTATTGAAGCATTCCTACATCGAAGTGTTGAGGTAGTTGGCGTACTACCAACGCCTGTTATTAGTTCAACTTTTACGGATGCTATGAATGATGATTTAGCAGTTCCTACAGCGCTTGCTTCAATTTCAGAGAACTTGCGCACAGGAAATACTGCAATCACTGAAGGCAATAAATCACTTATTATCCAAAGTGCCAATGAGATTCGTGGAGCGCTAGAAGTACTTGGTTGCGATCCTTTTGATGCAGCATTTGTTCAATCTGGAGGGGAAGATCTAACAAGTGCTCTCGATGGTGTTATTCAATTAGCACTAACGCAACGCACAGCCGCACGTGAGCGCAAAGATTTTGCAGCATCAGATCAAATTCGTGACGGTTTATCTGAATTAGGTATAACGATTGAAGACACTGCACAAGGGCCACGATGGTCGATCTCAAGAAGTGAAGGCGAATAACAATGGCCGGTAATTCAAGCAGAAAAGGCGCAGTGCGCGGATCAAAAAAAGGTCCATCAGGTGGCACGGGTGGAAATAACAAACGTCGCTTAGAAGGTAAAGGTCCAACACCTAAGGCCGAAGATCGTCCGTACCACGCAGCTGCAAAGCGCAAAAAAGCTGCGGAGAAGAGCGAGAAAGTTTCAACAACACGGCGCCCTGCTGCATCTCGTCCTAGTGCTGCTCGCAGTAGCGCCGGACGTAGTGACAGAGGGAAAGGTGAAATAGTCTCTGGCCGTAACGCGGTCCTTGAGGCACTTCGCGAAAACGTTCCGGCTACTGAGTTGTTGGTTGCACGCAGTATTGATGTGGATGATCGCGTCGCTGAATCATTGCAATTAGCTCTTCACCATGGATTACCAATTCGCGAAAGTCATCGCGCAGAGATTGAAGGAATTTCACCTAATAGCCAAGGAATTATTCTTGCAATCAAGCCATATCAATATTCAAGTTTTGAAGAAATTTCACAACGTGCAAAGTATCCAGCTCTCATTGTTGCACTCGATGGCGTAACAGATCCACGTAACTTAGGTGCAATTGTTCGTACTGCTGCAGCATTTGGCGCAGCAGGTGTGATCATGACAGAGCGTCGCGCAGCAGGTATGACTGCATCAGCATGGAAGAGTTCGGCTGGAGCTGCAGCTCGTATGCCGATTGCTCAAGTCACTAACTTGGCTCGCACTATTGATGAGGCGAAGAAAAATGGCCTCTTTGTAGTCGGTCTTGATGGTGAATCTGATGTCAAAATTAATGAAATGAAGGTAGCAACAGAGCCGCTCATGATTGTTGTTGGAAGCGAAGGTAAAGGGCTCGCTCGACTCACTCGCGAAAAGTGTGATCTAGTGATTTCAATTCCAATTAATGCTTCAACTGAATCGTTGAACGCATCTATTGCAACGGCTATTACACTCTTTTGGATAGACCAACAACGCCAAAAAAAATAACGGAGAAGTGATGATTTTCGATCGACTCATAGTTTGTGGAGATTCCTTTAGCGAAGGAATGACTGATGAGATTATCGATGGAAAATATCGTGGTTGGGCTGATCGTGTTGCCGATGGTATGGCTCAAGCAAATCCGAATTTTACATATGTGAATTTAGCTGTGCGTGGAAAATTAGTTGGTCAAGTAATAGTTGACCAATTACCTCAAGCACAAAAATTTATTACAGGAAAAAATACTCTGGTGACCTTTCATGCAGGCGCTAACGATGCGATTCGTCCTAATTACAAACCAGAATTAGTACTTCCTGTATATAGAGAAGCGGTTCACGCGCTTGCTGCAACTGGTGCAACGATTATGTTATTTACAGTCCTTGAGCGGACAGGAAACACTGGCAAAACAGCAGACATATGGGCTTCGCGATTTCATGCTTTCAATGTCAATGTTCGCCAGGTAGCCAAAGAAGTTGGTGCAATCATCGCTGATGCAAATGAAGAATCATTTTTTAGTGATCGTCGATTTCTAGCTTTTGATCGATTACATCTGAATCCACTAGGTCATGATCGTGTTGCACAAGCTGTGCTAGAAAAACTTGGATTACCGAGCAACTCCAGTTGGCGTGACCCATTGCCACCTGCAGGAAAAACTCCGTGGTTCAAGAGCAAAGCAACGAGCGCGTTATGGTTTCTAACATTTGCCTTACCGTGGCTCTGGCGCCGCCTGCGCGGAAAGTCATCCGGAGATGGACGATTTCCTAAATATCCAGAGCCAACAGCGTGGCCAATAAGCAATTAGGAAAGAGTTGTAACGCTCCACTGCCATGAATGCCTACCAGTAGATATCAAATACTTATCTAAAGTATCTGGACCACATGATGCGGTACCAAGCCCACGATGGGCAGCATCGATATGTACGACGACATTGCCACATGCATTTACTTGGTAGTCATGAGTTGCATCTGCAAGGTCTTCCCCTCGGTTAGGAGTAACCGAAACTTGATACGGCTTGGCGAGATCTATTCGCAAACCAGTTCCAGTTGGATCTGTAATCTGGAACCAACGCATTCCATTATGCCCACCATTTTCTTGCGGGCGAACATATGGAATGTATTGATTATCAATAGATGAATTCCAGCGGCTAATGCGTCCAATCTTTCGATCAGGATAACTCTCATGTGGTCCATTACCAAACCATGTGAGATCTGTTAGCCCACCGCTGAGTTCAAAGTTTGTACCAACACGAGCAACATCGTTGAGTTCTTTAGGAAGAACCACACTTTCATTGACAGTAAAGCCGTTCTCAATTGGCGTAATAACTTGAGTGTGCTTTATAGCAAATCCTGTGCTTGTTTTCCAGGTGCTCTTGATGGTTAATTTATTTGAAGATTCAGTGACGCTACATTCTTCTCGAGTAAGTTCACGTAGTCCCCATCGCTCCCACTTTGTAGAAATATGTCCTATGCGATCATTATCTGTTGGCGCTCTCCATAGTGAGAGTTTTGGTGCTACAACGCCATACGGAAGTTGAATTTCGGCATACTCATCAATGACACCGTCAAATTCATCTGATGGAGAAAAGTTTGGTTTATCAAGGGCGCGAGATGTTAGTGAAATTTGGCTCCAGCCAATTTCAGCCATTGCCGATGCCCACGCAGTACTCAGTTTTGCATGAAGAGTAAATGTAATAAATCGCTCACCCTTTTCAGCTGCCTTGGTCAAGTGCCCCGATTTAATTGAAAATAGTGCCTTTTTACGAGGCGCAACGGATGGAATCTTTGCAACTCCTTCGTCCAGGACAATGCCATCACATGTAATTGCCCAACGAATTTCAAATGCAGACAAGTCACTAAAGAATTGCTTATTGAATATTTCGAATTTGCCAGTTGATGTGCTCTTTGCAGTAATGACTGCAGGTGCAGCTAAGGATTTCATTTCATGCATTGCTGGTTTTGCTGTGCGATCTGGGAAAACCATTCCATCACAAACAAAGTTGCCATCATGAATCTTCTCGCCGAAATCTCCACCGTATGCGGCATGAATGCTTCCGTCTGGCAATCTCTGATCTAGGCCGTGATCCCAGAATTCCCAAATGAAGCCACCTTGCGCACCAGGAGTCTTTTCAATGAACTCCCAATACTCAGCGAGGGTTCCATTGCTATTACCCATTGCATGCGAGTATTCACACATAATAAATGGACGATCCTGTTTTCCGGATTTTACATAACTCATCACTGCTGAAAGTGATGGATACATTGGGCAAACAATGTCTGTTACTCCGACACCTTTACGCCAATCACCGTTGATTGCACCTTCGTAGTGAAGTGGACGTGATGGATCAATCGAACGTGCATATGTTGCAGCAGCACGGTGATTTGCACCAAAACCTGATTCATTACCAAGTGACCACAAAATTACACTCGGGTGATGGATATCGCGCTGAACCATTCTGCCAACACGTTCAACAAATGCCCCTGTATAACGTGGGTCTTCACACATTGAGTCATAGAAAGCATGTGACTCAATATTTGCTTCATCGATGACATAAAAACCAAGTTCATCTGTGAGATCTAAAAATGCTGGATCGTTGGGATAGTGAGATGTACGAACAGCATTGAAATTCCAACGCTTCATTTCAAGCAAATCTTCGCGCATATCGTCGCGAGTTAACACGCGACCAGTGTGACGATTGAAGTCGTGGCGGTTTACTCCGTAAATTGTTATTGCCTGACCATTGACCAAGAGGTCGTTTCCGACAACGCGTACATCGCGGAAACCTATCTTTTGGCTTCCTATTTGAAGGACTGTGCCTTCAGGAGAGATGAGTTCAAAGTTGAGCGTATAGAGGTTGGGTGTTTCTGCAGACCAAAGGTTGATTTTTGCAATTCGGGATTCAAGTAAAACTTTTCCTCGGACTTCGTGGCGAATCTCTGCAAGTGCAGCTGCTGAAGATTTAGAAACAGTTCCATCCCAAGACTTACGTTTTTCAATTTCTGCATTTCTAGCTTTCTCAGAAAGCTCGGTCCAATTGGGCGAAATCTTAGTTTCCAAAGTTTTAGAAAGATTTGCAGCGCTTACCTTTGGAAGCTCTTCAATATACGCACGAAGTGTGTATCCGTGTAAGTCTCCCACTTCATCGGAAGCGATATGTGCTTCAATTTTGAGAGTTCCAGTTGAATTATCCTTTTCAATTCCAGCAGTTGTGTAAAGGCGATCGATATACACCTTATTGGTTGCATAAAGTTTTACAGAGCGCGATATTCCACCGTGCCACCAATGATCCTGGTCTTCAATAAATGTTGCATCAGACCATTTGACAAC
>CANFXM010000064.1 GCA_947451045.1 Actinomycetota bacterium
CTTGATGCCGCATCTCGTGGTCTCAAAGTGGCACTCATCGAAGCCAACGATTTCGCATCAGGAACATCGAGTCGTTCTAGTAAATTGATTCATGGCGGTCTTAGATATTTAGAGCAATACGATTTTAAATTAGTCCGAGAAGCATTACATGAGCGAGAATTAATGGTTGCATCTCTTGCACCACACCTCGTGAAGCCAGTTGGTTTTTTATTTCCGCTGACTGAAAAATTTAAGGAACGCACATATGTTGGAGCCGGTTTGGCTCTGTATGACGCGCTTCGTGGTTTTCAACGTGCATTGCCGTGGCATAAACATATTAGCCAAAGAAAAATCGTAGAGATTGCACCATCACTTCGTACAGATATTGTTACTGGTGCAATCAAATATTTTGACGCTCAAGTAGATGATGCACGCCATACTATGGAGATAGCTCGAACCGCAGCTCGACACGGGGCCGTTATCGCGACTGGCATAAGAGCGGAATCATTGTTACGCGATGGAAAAAGAGTTGTTGGTGTAAAAGTTAAGGATTCGGTCAGTAATTCATCATTTGAAATCAAAGCAACAGCAACGATTATGTGCGCTGGCATTTGGAGTGATGAGCTACATGAGAAATTTGGAATCAAACCAGGTTATTCGGTAACGATGAGCAAGGGCGTGCACATTGTTTTGCCGCGTTCTGCCATTCAATCTGAAGCTGGAATTATTCTCAAGACCCAAGTCTCTGTTTTATTTCTGATTCCATGGGGCGATAAGTGGATTGTTGGCACAACCGATACTCCTTACACCGGTGATAGATCTGAACCAGTTGCGACAAATGAAGATGTTGATTACATTCTCAACGAAGCAAATCGTGTTCTCAAGCCCAAAATTAAGCGCGAAGATATTATTGGTGTTTATGCAGGCCTTCGCCCACTAGTGTCTAATAACAAAAATTCTTCGACAACCAAACTTTCGCGCGAACACACAGTAGATCGCCCTGTACCTGGATTCATAAGTATTGCCGGAGGCAAGTACACGACCTATCGCATTATGGGCAAAGATGCCGTTGATCTAGCGGTGAATGAATTACGCAGAATAACTTCTGATTCAGTGACAGATAAGTTGCCAGCAGTTGGAGCAGATGGATACCACGCGCTCGTCCAGCAAAGCGCTCAGATTGCTGATTTATATGGAGTTACTGAAGAGTGCGTTATTCATCTTCTCAATCGTTATGGCTCACTCATCAGTGAAGTATTAGAAATCGTGAAGCGCGATTCAAAAATGTCTGAGCGCATTGATTCATCCTTGCCGTACATCAAAGCCGAAATTGAATATGCTGCAAGTCATGAAGGCGCGCGAAGCGTTGACGATGTGATTTCTCGCCGTACTCGAATCGCTTTTGAATCACGCGATCACGGTCGCTCGATAGCACCAGAAGTTGCAACAATAATAAGTTCTGTATTGGGATGGGGTCTAAAGGAACGTAGGGCTTCTGTAAGTTCTTACCTCGCACTTATAGATCGTGAGAATGTTGCAGTTAGTGAGCTAATTAGTTCCTAATCTGTTTTGCGCAGCTATCAACAACAGGTTTCTTTGTTGGAGCTGGAGTTGGCTTTACAGGAGTCGGGGTTGGAGTAGGCGCAATTCCTTGAGTAACCGTAAATGTAACCGGCATCGAAGTAGTTGCATGAGTATTTGAAATATCTACATAGGTAATCAATCCCTGAAACACTCCTGCAGGAATTCCTTTGACGGCCAAGGTCCAGACTCCACTAGTAGAGCGGACTGCACTCTGTGTTGGTTTTGGAAGCACTGGCGCAGATGGATCAAGAATCAACTTCACAGTTCCTGTAACAACGGGGTTAAGATTTGGGCGATTCACACTGACATTGAAAATTACTGGTTTATTCGTATTCGTAGCCGTTATTGAATCGACACTCATCTGCGTCGGTTCATTCGTTGGCATTAAATCAATTACATCTGGAATCCAACTTCCTTTAGTCAAATTTGAAAAAATGTTTGGAGAGCCTCGAAATACATTGAGATCTAATCTGGTACCCGGTACTCCATACTTTGGTGCGATTCCACACGATGTGTATTGCCATATTGTCCATGTTGTCGCACAACCCGATGTAGTCCACGAATGCACATAACACCCACCATTTTTTAATCCAGGTTGAGCTAGTGGGTCGGCTGGATCAAGTGCGTATTGAGCCAGCCATAATGGATATTGCGCAAGGTCGGGACTTCGTGTCATCGCATTTTCTAAGAAACTAGAATATGAATACAAGAATGGAGTTCTTCCCGTCTTATCTCTCACCATTGCAAGAAATGTCGAAGCCCACAGAGTTATCGCATTGCGAGATGCGTATTTCGCGCATGACCCACTTGCTGATAATCGAACGCAGTTATCTTCTAAATCAAGGGCGTAAGGCAATTCTTTCTCGTTGTAACCGCCAAGGGATGCTAATCGCCAAATTACCTTTTGGGCTTGGGCTTGAGCATCCTTGATTATGGATGGTGAGTCCGTGACATCGGGCAATATTGCATAGTGATAAAAACCTGTGATTATTCCAGCAGCTTGGGCTGGAGCTAAATCCATTTTTAAATATTTTAGAGTTGTGGCATCAGTAATATCGCGAGTATCAGATGCTTTGATCATCACGAAGCGGATTCCAGCTCCGTACATTTTGACAAAATCAATAGGCTTTTCATTAGGGTGTTGCCATCGGCTTATATCGGCACCGTGAATTCTTGAACCAGGCCCGAGCGCCTCAATAATTGTTTGAGTATCCGTTTGGGATATTTCTGGTAATTGTTGAATGGTCACTGTTTGAACATTTGAATAAATTCTCTTATTGAGCACAAGCGCCGTGGCACGATACTTCACTTCAGATTTTAGCGCGGTCCCTAAAGCGACAACTTTGAAAGTTCCAGTCCGAGAAGTCTTAGCTGAAAAAATTGTTGATTTCCAAGAACCAGAAGTATTTATTTGTATCTTAACAGTGACTTTAGAGCGAATTGGTTTGAGAGAACCATAGAGTGTCACCGTGGTTTCTGATGCATTTGGTTTTTGAGAAACTGAAAGTGTGAGTTTGTGAGAAGTAGCAAGTGCAGATGGAGTTTGGATACTCATAAGCACTATGGAAATTGCTGTAAGAATGGGCAGTAATCGATCGCGCATCCTCATAGTTCAATTATTTCAACAGTGACACTAAATATTGTGAATATTGAAGTTTTCAGAAGTGCAATTTGCTTTGCTCGAGTCTCACTATATTCATGTGAAGTGCCAAACTTTCTACTATCCGAGAAATCCAGAGTGAGTAACTCATTTTCATAAGAAGCAAGTCGTGCATCAAAGAATGCCAGCCATGCAATTCGATCAGATTTTTCAAGCAGATCAAGTACCTCGTTCCACCGTGAACGAATGTCCGAGAGCTCAAGTTGCATAGGGCTAACGATACCTGCGGGGGATTCTTTACTAAGGCAAGCCATCGACTATGAGTGGCGGGGAGCGCCCAACCATTTGTAATACTCACCTGTGATGAGAACTCGTAAATTTTTAGTTCGATCTGGTAGGAAATTAAAATGCTGAGCAATTCTCGCAACGATTTGCTCCACTGATTTCTCGCTCACAAAGCGCACTCTTCCAATTTCAGCATTACTCAAACCTTGCGCAAGTAGACGCAGGGTTTCAATTTGAATATCGGTAAAGTTTCCTAGAACAGATTCGAAGGCATTTTCATGAAGTTCCCCATGGCTATCTACCCAGGTCATCTTTTCCTTATTCTTTACAGCATCGACTGAGGTGATAACTGCATCTCGAATAACGCTTAAGTCCGCAACGGAACGCTTCAAAACTAACTTAGATCCAATAGGGATTTCTTTTTCACTAAGGCCAAGTAAGCGAATATCTGGACAAGCAGAGATCAAAACAATCCCCAAGTCACTTTTTGATTTACGCAAACTACGAGCAAGCGCAACGCCCTCTTCACCACAGAATTGAATGTCAATGATGATTACATCTGGAGTAAGAGACTTATTAAGATTATTAGCTATTGCAATGGTGGAAGCTTCACCAACAATGTTGACTGAATGAAGACGAAGAGCAGCTGAAAGTGATGAGAGTTCAAATGCATCATCAGTAACTAGCAATACTCTTAGCGTCATAGTGTTAGCAATCGTAGGCGATATCAAAGAGTTGTGACGATTTTTATTGCTGGGGTACACCCCAGTTTATTTATTTAAGTATTGTTGTCATTACATCAGAAATTTTTGTAATAATTTTTTGCGCAGATATTGGTCCACCGCTCGATGCTTTATCTGCGGCCAGTATATGAATTAATGCACCAGTTGCAGCTACTTCAGCCAATCGATTTGCGTCATTGAGAATCTCGATTGTGTTTGTCGTCACTATAGACCCGATGATTCCTGCAAGTACATCCCCAGATCCTGCAGTTGCAAGCCACGGAGTTGACACTGGTAACTCATAGAGAACATTTTCATTTGCAACGAGCGTACGACTACCTTTAAGAAGAACTGTCACGCTCAATTTTTCAACTGCAATCTTTATCCATTTCTTGGGATCTCCTTCAATTGCTTCAGAGGTGACCCTCAATCCTCGGGATGTAAGTAGCTGTGCTAGTTCTCCATAGTGAGGTGTGATCAACGTTGGTTGTTCTAATGTGCCAGCAAGGTAGAGAGCTCCTGCATCTAAAACCGTAGGAACTGTTTGCCTTTTCGCAAGTACGAACCATCGATGCCGTAACCAAGTAGAAAAATGTTTGTATTTCGAAACTTCAATCCCACTTCCGAGAAGCCATGCATTTACTTTTCCTGGTTGAACAACAACCTCTGGAGTCGTATGTAGTACTAAATGAGCGAGCCCGGACGAGCTATTGAATCTCACCATTCCGACCCCTGTTGCAACAGCGGCTGATGTAGTGAGAACTGCCGCGCCTGGATATTGAGCCGAACCCGTAATGACTCCTAAAACGCCACGTGAATATTTGTGGTCGAGTTCTGAGGGAATAATGATGCAGCGTTTGGCATCGCGAATTGTGAATTTTTTGGCTACCGGTGGCATAAAGACATACTAACCAAGAATGGAGTGGCTAAAGTACGAGCATGCTAAAAGGAATCAACTCACAAGTAAGCGCTGATTTATTAGGAATCTTGGCATCAATGGGCCATGGAGATGAACTTATAATCTGCGATCGAAATTTTCCTGGGATATCAAATGCAACTCGTGTCGTGAATTATCGAGCTACGGATGTCGCAACAGTTTTGAGTTTAGTTCTCGAACTTTTCCCAGTTGATACTTTCGTTGAAGAACCACTTGTGAGAATGCAAGTTGTTGGAGACCCTCATCAAGTTACAGATGGGCAAAAAAAGATTCATGCTCTAGCTCAGAAATTAGAAGGCCGAGAGTTCTCAATGGGCTCAATACCTCGCGAAGCTTTTTACGAAAGAGCAGCTAAAGCTTATGCAACAATCATTACTAGCGATGATCAACCGTATCAATGCTTCGTGCTCGTCAAAGGCGTTCTCTAAAACTATTGAAAGTTTCGTGCTAAAAAGTTTCTAGAGCTCTAAGAGCGCGCTTGTGAATTCATTCTGGAA
>CANFXM010000065.1 GCA_947451045.1 Actinomycetota bacterium
ATCATTCTGGAATTATTGTTCTTCCTGCTAATTCTCTCTCTGTGGGTACTGATGCGATAGTCGCCCTAGAAATTATTGATGTTATTTTTGATATTGCGGTAAATCCGGACCGCGGTTACGCGCTGAGTATTCGCGGTTTAGCGCGCGAAATTGCGGGCGCTCTCAACGTGAAATTTGTTGATCCGATAGATGCCCTCAAGAAACTTGATTTCAAAAAGAGCGGTAATGGCGTTACACCAGTTCTCGAAGATGGCGCATCCATTTTCTATCTACGAACTCTGGCCAATTACAAGGCAGATGCGATCACTCCGTTATGGATGTCGCGTCGAATTGAAAAAATGGGAATGCGTTCTATTTCATTAGCTGTTGATATTACAAATTATGTGATGCTGGAATTAGGCCAACCGTTACACGCTTTTGACCGTTCAAAGATTAAGGGCAATCTGCGCATTGGTCGTGTAAAGAAAGATGCAAAGTTCACAACGCTAGATGGTCAAGAGAGAAACATTTCATCTGCCGATCTCATGGTTATGGATGACAATGGTCCTCTGGCACTTGCAGGAACGATGGGCGGCCTAGATTCTGAGATTACGAGCTCCACTACCGAACTCGCACTAGAAGCAGTTCGATTTGATCCAATCGCTATCGCTAAGAATTCAAGACGCCATAAACTTTCAACTGAAGCATCCAGACGATTAGAGCGACATGTTGACCCTTCGCTTGCTCAATATGCCTCTGCGCGATTCGCTTCGTTATTGATTGATTTAGGTGGAGCAACTCACGTTGATACTCAACATGCTGGCGAACCACGCTTTGCGCCAATTGTAAAATTAGATCCTGCTTATGTTTCACAAATTTTAGGGTATTCAATTACGCCAGAAAAGATTCGTGAAATTTTAACAGTAATTGGATGTGATGTTGATAAAGAATTCAATGTAGATCCACCTTCGTGGCGTTGGGATCTCACTCAACCAGCGGATTTTGTAGAAGAAGTAGCACGAATGATGGGATATGACGCAATCCCTTCGATTCTGCCTCCTAGGCCTCAGCATGCTTCCCTGACATGGTCACAAAAACGTATTCGTGTTATCTCTAGCGCTCTGGCTGCTCGTGGCTTATCAGAAGTACAAACATTTCCATTCACAAGTGATGAAATCATCGAATCAATGGGATACGTCAATGAACGTGCCAAGACGTACCGAATTGCTAATCCAATGTCAGAAGATTTCCCTGTATTGCGCACTCATTTATTGCCAGGCCTTGCAGCAGTTGCAGCTCGCAATATTGGACGAGGAGCAAAAGATTTTGCAATATTTGAAGTTGGTTCCATCTTTAGAAATTCTAAAGATTTAGTGACAGCAATATCGCCAGCGCTAGAGAAGAAACCATCAAAAGCCAAGATTGAAGAGATATTTGAGAGTGTTCCAGTTCAACATTTGCATCTAGGAGCAATTCTGGTTGGCAAGGTTGAAGATACAAGTTGGCGCGGATCCTCTCGTTCATATGAATGGAGTGACGCGATTGCAATGGCGCAAGAGGTATTGCAATTATGTAATTTGGAATTTTCGTTAGTACGTTCGGATTTCGCTCCTTGGCACCCTGGTAGATGCGCAGAGCTCCAAATAGATGGTAAGCCGGTCGCGCATGCAGGTGAATTACACCCTCGAGTTGTAGAACTGTTCTCACTTCCTGCTCGCTCTGTTGCATTCGTAATCAATCTCAGCGCTCTTCCACAGTCTCCACGAGTGCGAGGCGAAGGAGTTGGCGCTATGCCGCCAGCGCTTCAAGATGTTGCACTCATAGTCGATGAAAAAGTCAGCGCTGCCTCCGTTGAGTTTGCCCTTCGAAAAGGGGCGGGTGAATTACTTGAATCAATTGTTCTCTTTGATCGCTACGACAAGATGGGGGATGGCAAGGTTTCACTTGCTTATTCACTCACCTTCAGAGCCCCAGATCGCACACTCACTGGAGCAGAGATCACTCAGGTACGTGAGGCCGCTGTGGCCCAGGCAGTCAAAGATTGTGGCGCCATCCTTCGAACCGCATAATTATGCATAAATTTGCATAATTATAGATAGTTGCTAAACTGCGTATATGAGAACTGCAGTAATTGGAGCAAGTGGATATTCCGGTGGAGAACTCCTTCGCCTTCTTGCGGGGCACCCTGACTTTGAAGTTATGGCTATCTCTGCTCATTCCAATGCTGGGGAAGATGTCATGGCAATTCATCCCTTCCTCCATTCATATTCAGGACGCAAATTTATAGATGTTGGCTCCATAGATTGGAATGAGATCGATTTTGCTTTCTTAGCTCTTCCACATGGCGAATCTGCAAAGATCGCTCAGGAGATACCGCAGAATGTAAAAATTGTTGATCTAGGAGCTGATTTTCGTTTAGAAGATCCACTCATGTGGAAGAAATATTATGGTGGGGATCATTCAGGAACCTGGACGTATGGACTCCCAGAATTGTTTAGAGAGCAAATTGTTGTGCAAAAGCGTGTTGCAAACCCTGGTTGTTACGCGACAGCGATCACGCTTTCAATAGCACCAATGAGTGAATACATTGAAAACGATATTGTGGTTGTGGCCGCATCTGGAACTACAGGAGCTGGCAGAAGTGCAAAAATCAATCTGCTTGGTAGTGAAGTTATGGGTTCACTCACAACTTATAAATTCGGGGGAGTACATCAACACACTCCAGAGATTGAGCAAGCACTTAAAAATGCAACAGGAATTGATCCAAAGATAAGTTTTACCCCAATTCTTGCGCCAATGCCTAGAGGCATACTTGCAACGATTTCTGCAAAATTGACGAAGGCGATCTCAACCGAGGAAGCTCACGAATTTTTTTCTAGGTTTTTCAAAAACGAAGATTGCGTAACTGTTCTTCCACTTGGGCAGATGCCACAAACGAGCGCGGTTTATGGAACGAACAGAGTGCATATACAAGTAGCGTGCGATGCGCGGACACAGAGACTCACGATATCGACTGCGATTGATAATCTTGGTAAAGGTGCAGCGGGACAAGCAATACAAAATGCGAATTTGATGTGTGGATTTCCGGAAAGCACTGGACTATCTGCATGAAATTTCCTCAAGGATTCAGAGGCGGCGCAGTAGCGGCTGGACTCAAAAGTTCCGGCGCATTAGATCTCACAATTATTGAAAACCAAGGCCCTCGCTTTGACGCGACTGCTGTATTTACTACAAATAAAGTAATTGCTGCTCCCGTTATTTGGAGCAAGGAAGTGATCAAAGGCGCTCAAGTACGCGCGGTGGTGCTCAACTCTGGTGGTGCGAATGCTTGTACAGGACCGCAGGGATTTCTTGATACACATGTAACTGCTGAAGAAGTGGGTACGTTATTGAATATCTCTTCAGGAGAAGTTGTTGTCTGTTCCACGGGACTCATAGGGGAATTCTTACCCATGGATAAAATAAAGAAAGGCTTAGTGGCAATTGATCTCAGTACTGGAGACGTAACACATAGCGCTCACGCGATTATGACCACTGATTCAGTCCCAAAGATTGCTCGTTCCGAAGTTGATGGATGCAGCGTGGTCGGTATTGCTAAAGGCGCGGGAATGCTCGCCCCAGCTCTTGCGACAATGCTCTCTGTTGTAATGACCGATGCAGTGTTGCCTAAAGATTTTGCTCCAATATTTGATCGCGTTATCAATCGCACATTTAACAGAATCGACTCAGATGGCTGTACTTCGACAAATGACACAGTGCTCTTTATGTCCTCGGGGGCGAGTGGTACTCAGATTTCGAGTTCAGCGTTAGAGACTATTTTGATGGATGTTTGTTCCTCACTGGCTAACCAACTTATCGCAGATGCTGAAGGTTCAACGAAAACAGTTTCGATCAACGTTGTCGGCGCCAATACTGAGGAAGATGCAGTAGAGATTGCTCGTGCATGTGCTCGAAATAATCTTCTCAAGTGTGCAATCTTTGGGAAAGATCCTAATTGGGGCAGAGTTCTCGCAGCTGTGGGAACAGCTAATGCAACTATGGATCCACTTCTTATCGATGTTTGCTTGAACGGCTTGCAAGTGTGCAAATCAAGTGCACCAAGTGGGGATAAATCAAATGTTGATTTCTCAGGGCGCGAAGTGAGAATAGATATTGTTATGAATATCGGAGAAGGCGCGGCAACTATAATCACAAATGACCTGAGTCATGATTATGTCGAAGAGAACTCCGCGTACTCATCATGATAGTTATCAAATTTGGTGGCCATGCGATGAATGATGAGAATGGGGATTTTGCACAGACCGTAAAACATGCCATTTCCGAGGGTGTCGAGATGGTCATCGTGCATGGAGGAGGGCCACAGATAGACAAAGCGTTGAAACTTGCGGGTGTGGCTAGTGAATTTGTAGGCGGATTTCGAAAAACAACACCGGAGATATTTAGAATTGTTGAATCAGTTTTAGTTGAACACGTCGGCCCATCTGTTGCTCATCACTTGCAGAGTGCCGGAGTTGGCGCTGAAGCAATGTCTGGGCGTAGAGGTCACACATTAGTTGCACGAAAAATGAATACTTTAGTCAACGGTGAGAGCGCAGATCTTGGTCTTGTTGGAGATGTGACACAAGTACGCCTCGAAGCAATCCAACAAATATTGAGTGAGGGCAAAATTCCAGTTATCGCACCTATTGCTTCATCAGATGATGGGGATACTGGATTCAATGTAAATGCCGATTTAGCAGCGGCAGCAATCTCGGGGGCACTAGATGCAAGTGCGCTCATCATAATGACTGATGTTGAGGGAATCTATCGACACTGGCCTGATACGAGCTCTCTTATTACAGAAATTTCCGCAGACGAACTGAGCGCCATTAGGGCCACCTTTGCTGATGGAATGGCACCAAAAGTTCAAGCGGCACTAGATGCAATAGCTAAAGGTTCCAAAGCGGTGCGAATAATTGATGGAACAAAACCAAGTGCACTGGCAGATGCACTTTCACATCATGGGGGAACATTGGTGAGAGCATGAAAAATTCACAAGTAAGCAAAACTTGGGAAAAAGTCATTCAAGATAACTACGGTGTGCCCTCAATCGCACTTGTAAAAGGAAAAGGCAGCGAAGTTTACGATATCGAAGGAAAAAAATATCTAGATTTATTAGGTGGAATTGCTACAAATGTGTTGGGACATGCGCATCCTGCGATTGTGAAAGCAGTGTCTCAGCAAGTTGGAACTTTAGGACACGTCAGTAATTTCTATGCACACCCTAATGTCGTTGAATTAGCTCAAAAACTAGCGTCAATGACTGGTGATAAAAGTGCTCGCGTCTTCTTCGCGCAATCAGGTGCCGAAGCAAATGAAGCTGCACTGAAATTATCGCGTCGCACCGGTAGATATCGAATTGTTGCTGCGCAGGGTGCATTTCACGGGCGCACTATGGGTGCTCTCTCAATGACATGCCAGCCCTCAAAACGTGAACCATTTTTGCCACTTCTAAAGGGAATCAAACATGTGCCACTTGGTGACATCAACGCAATGCGTCGCGCTATTACGAGCAAAACTGCGATGGTGATTTTAGAGCCAATCATGGGAGAGGCAGGAGTA
>CANFXM010000066.1 GCA_947451045.1 Actinomycetota bacterium
CTGCGTGCAACTCTGGCACCATGCGATAGAACTCTGAGATATCCCAGGAACCATCGGGGCTATTCACACCGGGTAGATCATTACCTTTTCGGGATGAAAAGGAAAAAGTATTGAGAAAATATTTTTTACCTACTTTCGTAAGCTCGCTCAGTTCAACAATGACAGGCATTTCATGGCGCTTGCCTTCGGCGCAAGATGGAGTGCAATCATTTTCAGAATAAATGCCTGTGCCGTGGGCTTTACCGCCTGACCATTGATCCCATTTAATATTGCGCACTAATACGCCAAAGTCTGCGCAATTCTTAGTCATCTCTTCAGGTCGTTGCACCACCAATCCGCATTCATATGTCCACATATCAGCAGCAGGTATATCACTCGTTGGCGCTAGAAAATCCTGCTGTGGCAATGGCGCAATATTTGATTGACTCTCGAGAAGATCGGCACCAACTTTTATAGGAATGTGTGACTTTACGGCTGAGAGAGCAAATGTAATAACCCAAAAAGCTAGTAAAAGTGAAAGCGAGAGAAGTAGGCGCTTTTTAGCGCTCACTCCTCATCGCTCATAATCTCTTCGAGATTTGCAATGCGTCGCAAGATTTCCTCTGACTCAGATACGCGACCTTTAGATACTAAGAGTTTAGCAATCTCTTTTTCGATATCGATGGCAAGATCCCAATCAGTGTGGCATGAGTCAGCATTCATAGAAAGAGCCTGGCGCAATTCTGCTTCGGCTTCATCTGCTTCACCAATAAGGACCTTTGCGCATCCCATGCGATAGCGTGCCCAGATTTCCAAAATATTCTTCTGGGATGTAATTGCAAAATCTAAAGTTTTTTGCGCATACACCATTGCTTCAACACTATTGCCTAATTCGATGTAGCACACGGTGATGTACTCGTCGCAATAGTAAACGCGCTCTGGCTCTTTATCCTTTTTGAAATATTCGCGAGCGCTCAGTAAGGCTGCTAGTGCTTCGGGATATCGCTTGAGTTGCACATAAGCAGAACCTACGTTGTAGTAATCAATACCCATTGTCATATCTGAGTTATCAGGATCTACGGCTTCAATTGCCTTCGTGTGGCACTCGAGAGATCTCTCATAATTTTCTGCGGCATAAAAGAATCGGCCCGCATCGCGAAACATTTCAATTGCAGCGGCTGGATCTTCATCCTTTAGAATTTCAACTGCATCAAGTGCTACTTGTGCTGCTTCTGCATCGCGATCTAATTTGCGAAGTGACCATGTAATGCCTTCGTAGACATGCAACATTCGAGATGTGCCAACAAATGTTGTTAGGCCTTCATAAATTTCGCGAGCGCTTTGACACAGCGCCAGAGCCGCTTTGTGATCCCCGCGGTCATATGCCAAATGGCTAAGTTCTATAAATGTTTCTGCACGATCTGTGCCTTCACTCCCTGGAATTTTCTTCCAGAGTTCCTTCTCATCGGGTTTGTTTTCTGTACTCACCGTGGCCTTTCTTGAGGCGATAGAGCTTCTGACGGAGTGGGAAAGTTACTCTGTGTGACTGACATTCGACCTCGGTATGGGGACTTCCCGAGGCTTTTTTAGGGGGAAGCGGAGAGTATCACAGTATTCGAACAAGTGTTCGGGTGGCCATTTCTCCCCTCTTTGCCTCGCCTAGATTCACGCGGCTCCTAGGAATTACCATCTGAGGATGGCTTCTAAAGATCCAAGTCGCGAGGCGCATTTTCCTTCGATCGAGAAAAAATATGGCGAGCCCATGAAATATTGGTTTGCCGTGATGGCCAAAGTGACCGATAAGAAATACCCAGAACAGATTGCGCACCTGCGTGAGAATTATGGTTTTTCCCAAGCCCATGCCAATGCCCTCGTTATGTATTCGCGCGGATCTACAACAGCCAAACGCTTTGATACTCCAGCGCAATATTTCAAAACTATCGATCCCAAGCAAGCAAAGACCGCTCGATCAATATTGAAAACCATCACAACAAAATATCCAGAGTTAGAGCTTGTGATTGCATGGAATCAGCCAATGCTTCGCCTTGATACAAAATATATTTTTGGAATAACCGTTGCCAAGAATCACATTCTTATGTCGCCGTGGAGCACTGATGTGCTAGCTAAGTTTGCGCCGAAGATGAAAGATCTAGATGTAAAGAAGAAAACTATTGGCGTGCCCAATGATTGGGAAGTCGACACCAAACTAATTCTCGCGATGGTGAAGGCGAGATTGGCTGAATAGTTTTCTTACTTCATTCAGGGCTAGCTACTTCTTTTTGTAGCCTGAAGGACAAGCTGGCTTTGTCCCCGTTACCTTCTTGACTGACTTTCCTTTAGCGCAAGTAATTGTTTTTGTGGCTTTAAGAGCTATCACTTTTGCAGGTACTTCTGGGGCTCTGACTACTGTCGTAGGATCTTGTGTCAACTTCACTTTTACTGTTGGTGATGAAAATGTGAAGTTTTTAGCAGATAGATAAAGCCATCCGTCTTTCTCTCCAACAACAGTTGTAGCCACTTGCGCAGTTCCATCGGCTGAAACAATAGAAATAGTGGCTTTGACTGGAGCGGCTGAGAAACCGTAGATACACCGTGCTACATCGCTCTTGATTACCAAGTTATACATACCCTTGAATTCGGTTCCATCTGGCAAATAGTGCGGTGCGATTACCTTGTAATCCAATGTGCCTTCGGCTGCGTTATACGTTGGTGGGCTGGCAACATACATAGAGGCATTGGTGGTTACAAAACCGCTCAAAGATTGTTGATCGCTGGCACAGCGTGCAATTTCACCTGATCCGATAGAACGTATTGACCAGACCGTAGGAGCAAAAGTGGCTTTATCGCTCACTGCATTAATCCAGGCCAAAATTTCGTTGAATGACCCCGTGTCATAACCGAACTGTTCTTTCAAAATTGAATACGGAAGTCCATCAGTTCCAAATGAACTACCAGTCAAACTTGGCCAACCCGCACCTTGGGAATCAACAGTGATATCGCTCTTATATTGAGTTTGTAGTCCCGATGGTAAATCTGATTTTTTATACCAAGCGGCAACACCAGGAATGACTGATGGTTTTCCTTTTACGGAGATTACTTGATCTCCATCACTAGCTTTAGTAATCGCAACATCAATATCTGAAACTCGACCGTGAATCCATCCGGTGAGTTTGGTTTGTAACTTTATTGTCATTCCAAATTCAACATTGAGTGCTAATGGCCATGAGATAAGACAGGAAGTTTTTGTAGCTTGAATACATGGTGTCTTTATCGCATTTACACCATTGTAAAAGCCGCTTCCCCCACCTTTATATTCACGTCCGCCAACTGTGTGGTCTGGGCGAATATCGGCGTTTGTTTCTGGTTCAGCAATTCCAAACTGTCCAGATACTTTGCTTACAGCAAAAATTCCCGCAGTAAAATCACTGATTTCGAATTTGGATTGCCCAAATTGTTTTGCGCCAACAAGATTGGCAACGACTAAATATTGAGTTCCACCCGGGTGTGGCAAAGTTGGAAAATCAACAATGAACGTGCTACCACCAGGTGGCAAATTAAGTGACGGATCTCCAGTGAATGAATACTTAGTTTCACCCGGAAAGGATTCAACAAATTTTCCTTCGACAACATTTCCATTAGCATCTTTTGCAAATACAGAAGTTATGCAATCTGAAGTTAGTGATGAAGTGCAATAAGCCAACGCAGTTGAATATTGGAAAAACTTATCGATTTCGCATCCGGTATCGCCGACTTTCGCGCATGGAGTTCTCGAGAGTAAGTGACTGTTGTATGCAGTGCCATCTGCGGTTCGAGCCTCTAGTTCGGTCAATGTAAATCGATTCTTTTGCGTATCCTCTAAATTGATTCCGGTGTAACGATCATTTGTTGGAGGATTTTGAACAGTAAATTGCTCATCGGGAATTGCAGCGCTATAGGCAGATGTCGACACAGTGGAAACTAAGGCTGCCACTGCTAAAAGTATGACTATTCGACTCTTGCGCATTGTGTACTCCCTAAGTGGCAAATATTAGACTGACCTAGATTTTCACCGTCGATAAACGAGCGATTTATGCAGGCCACACTAGAAATTTCGCCCTTTATCGAGCAATCTACGCACAAAAACCGTTATGGCTTACCCATTTTGGCAAAGGCTGCATCGAAGAGCTCAGCAAAGCGAAGTGATTCACTTAGCGGCATAACCCAGTCGTTTCCACCTCGGGCCTTATTCGCAAAAGCATCGGCCATCAATTGATATGGATCGCACGCTTCGAAATTTTCAATGGTCTTTACGCCATTGATTTCGATTTCCAAAGTACTTGGCATATTGCAGTTATTGAATGAATCCGAACCACCGGTGCGAACAGAACCATTTGTGCCTTCGATAATCATCCATAGTGAAACAGGGATATTGCTCGAAGTTACTGTCTCGGCTTCTACTCCCCCGACTTTGTAATTCACGCGAGTGGTTTCATCAACGCCACCTGAATGCCAAACAGTTTGTACTTCTAAATCTGTAACTTCTGGAAAACCTGTGATCCATAACGGTGCAACAGTTGAATAAGGACCCAAGTCATAAAGAATTCCGCCACCAATTGCTGGATCGAGGCGAATATTATCTGGCGCTAATCCATCGTAAGTAAATGCGGTTCGGATCTTCGTGAGCTTTCCCAATTTTCCTGATGCAACAATTTCTTGAACGCGCTTGCTACGTGGATGCCAACGATTCCATGAAGCTTCAATAAGCATCTTGCCTGTTTGTTCAGAGACAGCCATCGCTTCACGAACTTCTTCAGCGTTCATGCCCAATGGCTTTTCGCATAAGACATGCTTTCCCGCCTTCAATGCACGAATAGCGATAGGCAAATGGAATGCATTAGGTAAGGAGATGTAGACGCCTTCAACTTTAGGGTCAGCAAGCATTTCGTCGTAATCGGTGTAAATAAGTCCACGAGGTGAAATCGTCATTGCTCTATCGCGATCACGTGATGCAACGGCGTAGATTTCTCCAACACTTGATTTTGAAATTGCTGGATAAAGAGCCTTTTTAGCAATGAATCCTGCGCCTATGAATCCCCAACGAAATTTTTCCATGTGCGAAATACTAGTGGGAATTTCTTACGTTGTCTGCGGTTCTAAATCTTCTTAGTAAATCCTTTAGGACATTTTGGTGAAGTTCCAGAGACCTTCTTGATTGACTTATTGTGAATACAGGTAATAGTCATACTCTTTTTAACTGTATTAGTCACAGTTTGCGCCACAACCGC
>CANFXM010000067.1 GCA_947451045.1 Actinomycetota bacterium
AAAGCCAGCGGTAAATATAGTAGTGACTCTCCTAAGCACAAGATAAGCCAAGGAATACTTCCAACATATGTTGAAGACCAGTGCAAAAGAAACGCGTTGAAAGTAAATGCAACGATAAATATGTCGCGAACCGAGTGCTTACTCTTGTAGGTAAGCCACATCCACAGCGCAATTGCTAGTGGCGCCAGATACCAACGATTGATGGGCGCAAAGCTTGCAGATAGCAACCATCCCGTGAAAAAAGAGAAAAGAATCATTACCAGCCAAGAGCGCTAATCATTTTGTCGACAGATGCTCCTAAACCATATTGTTCTTGAAACTTATAAATAGGCGAAAGATCAGTAGGGCGTGATGGCATGGCCAAGTCCATAGTGGGAATCGCTACATCTCTAGCGCAGTGCACAAGTGTTGGCGCAATCTTTAGATAATCACTACCTTCAATAATCTTCTTATTTAAAGCTGGCGCAAAGGGAGATGGATCGGATTGAGCAAGTTTCAATGCTTCTTCAACGGTGGCCGCTTGATTCGCAATGATTGCCGCACTTTTTTCACCAATACCTTTTACGCCAGGTAAACCATCGGATGGATCTCCACGAAAAATTGCGTAAAGGGCATACCTATCCCCCGGAATGAGATATTTATTCGCAACCCATGCAGTATCGACAAGATCATGTTGAGAAACTCCTTTAGCCAAGTAAACAACTTTGATATCTTCCTTATCGTCTACCAATTGAAAGAGATCACGATCTCCCGTAACAATTCTGATTGGCCCTTTCTCCTTGACCGCGAAAGTTGCCATTACGTCATCGGCTTCATAATCATCGACACCAACTAATGGGAATCCAAAGAGGTCTAACAAATCTAGAAGTATGGGTATCTGCGGAGTAAGAGTCTCGGGTTCTTCTTCGCCATCGCCCTCTTCATCAAGTCGATTAGCTTTGTAGTTAGGAAAAAGATCTACACGCCAACTTGGTCGCCAGTCGCCTTCGATGCACGCAACGATTCGATTGGGTTTATACATACCAATGAGGCGTGAAGCCATGTCTAGATAACCACGAATAGCGTGAACCTGCATTCCATCGGGAGCGGTGAGAGTGTCTGGCATTCCGTAGTACGCGCGGTACCACAATGAAGCAGAGTCGAGCAGCATCAATGTCATATATCGCTCATAAGATAGGCAACAACTCCGCGATCTATTCGCTTTATTCCCTCTTTACATTTCTCACGTAACACTTCACTCGCTCCAGCGATTTGCGTCAATAAATCGATGAGTTGTTTTATCGAACGAACGAAATCTCCGACTGAAAGATCAGAACCTTTGAGCACGCTGGTGAGAGATTGACCATTTGCCCAACGATATGAGATGTAACAGAAACCAAAATCAGGTTCTGTTTGCGTTTTGACACCAAAATCATGTTCTAAAGATTCCAAAGTTGCCCACACGGAGGCAATATTAGCGAGTGCATTTCCAACATTGGCGTGCGGAATTTTAGGAGCTAGGTTTTCTTGGGATCTAGATTGGAAAATCATTGATGAAACAACTGAGAGCAACTCTGGTGCACTCAGTGAATCTAGAAGTCCTAGGCGTATGGTTTCCGTTAGAAGCAAATCAGATTCAGCATAAATTTTTGCAAGAATTTTTCCCTGCGGCGAACTTTTCTCACCGTCGATATATTTCAGATGAGTGAGAACATCGCAAATTTGGTCGAAGGTTTTAGCGATTACGTGTGTTCGATTTTCTACCCTTTTAGTCAAACCATCATTTTCCCGCCGCAAGCGATCCGCTTTTTCAGCAAAGCGAGCGTGCGTTTCTCTATCGCTACAACCGTGGCAACTGTGATTACGCATTGCCTTCTTCAAGCCCAACATTTCACCTTCAAGGTGAGCGCGCTGTCGATTATCAAAAGTCTTCTTACCATCTCGTTTAGAGAGAAGAATTTCAATCTCTCGAATCTCGCGCCGCAATCTTGCATAATCGGAAAAATCCCCTAAATGACATACTGCATCCTTTAAAAGTTCTTCCATTGCGCCATTGTTTTTGCGGATTTGACGCGTTAGGCCTACAACAGCGCGATCTGCTTGAAACTGGGCGAAGGAAGATTCGAGTGAACCTCGGGCACGTTCGCGTCCAAAGCGTGAAATGAGATTGATTGCCATGTTGTACGTCGGAGCGAAGGAGGATCGCAAAGGATACGTTCTCGTAGATGCCAAGCCTGCAGCTGTTGCAGAATCAACTGTTGGTGACCATTGAATGACGGCATTGCCTTCAATATCTATTCCACGTCGTCCCGCACGACCGGTGAGTTGAGTGAACTCCCCCGGTGTAATTGGTACATGTGCTTCACCGTTGTATTTGACTAATTTTTCCAAAACAACAGTTCGCGCGGGCATATTAATTCCTAGTGCCAACGTTTCTGTGGCAAAAACAGCTTTTACTAATCCTTTTTGGAATAATTCCTCAACCGCACCCTTGAAACTGGGAAGTAGTCCTGCGTGATGTGCAGCTATTCCTCGTTCAAGAGCGGTGATCCACTCATCGAATCCGAGAACGGCTAAATCTTCTTCAGCAAGATTTTGTGTGTAGCGCATGGCTGTTTGATGAATGATTGTTCGCTCGTCCGTGGATGTAAGACGAATACCTGCTTGTAAACATTGTTTTACAGCGGCATCGCAACCTATGCGCGAAAATATAAAAGTGATAGCAGGTAACAAATTTTCACGGTTGAGCTTTTCGATAATATCAGCGCGAGTAAGTCGTCCGCCATCTTCACTAAAACGTTCTCGTCGTTGTCTAGGTACGCGCACTCTGCGCATTGCCTCTCGTTCAAGTTTAAGAATCTCGCTATTAATTTGACCTGGCTGTGAGAATAAATCGACCAATCTGTTACCGATGAGCACATGTTGATACAACGGAATTGGGCGGATTTCGCTCACGATTACTTCAGTGCTGCCTCGGATTTCACCTAGCCATTCACCAAATTCTTCAGCGTTGGAAACGGTTGCTGATAAAGATATAACTTGGACGCTCTCCATCAAGTGAATCAGAACTTCTTCCCAGACCGCTCCCCTAAATTTGTCAGCGAGGTAATGAACTTCGTCCATTACTACACAACCCAAATTCTTTAGTGTCGTGGAATTGGCATAGAGCATGTTACGTAAAACCTCGGTGGTCATTACCAAAATGTCTGCTTCACCATTGATGCTTGTATCTCCAGTAAGTAAACCGACTCGATCTTCACCAAAGCGTGCAACGAATTCCTGGTATTTCTGATTTGATAAGGCCTTGATAGGCGTTGTGTAAAAACATTTCATCCCACGTTTGATCGCAATAAAAGCTGCAAACTCGCCGACGACTGTCTTTCCTGCCCCTGTAGGTGCTGCGACAAGAACTCCTTTGCCATCTTCGACAGCGTGGCACGCTTCAATTTGGAAAGGGTCGAAAGCAAAATCAAAACTTTCAATGAACTCGGATGTAATCTGATATTTTTGACGCTTCGTTGCAGCAGCAAATCTGTCGGCTGGTGTCGTCACGGAATCCATGTTGAAAGAGCCCCCGTAACGCATTCAGCCGAGATTGGAAGTTGACCAATTCTTTCTCCATCTGCGTAGGCAACAGTATCGGCTTCTATGCGCACCCTCTTACTTCGGTAAATATCTACTTCTGGGTGTGAAATATGTTTTCCGCTATACACCTTAGGAAAAACTCTAATAAATTCTGGAATCGAAATAGGTTTAAGAACCATCACATCAAATAGTCCATCCTGCATATCAGCGTTAGGACATACTTTCATCCCTCCCCCATACGATCGGCCATTTCCTATAGCTATCAACATCGCTTGTGTTGAAATAACTCGATCATCTAAATGGATTTCGTAATGGGATGGTTTGAATTTTGGAAGCTCCAAAGCAATGGCTGCGTTATATCTCATTGGACCTTTTGGCCATGTGAGAGCGTTCGCGCGTTCATTGACTACCGAATCAAATCCCGATGATAGGACCGCAGCAAACCATTCACCATCAACTAAACCTAAATCAATACGAACAGAAGGTGTTTGAAATATTCTCTGTAGGTAAGCGGTGATCTCATCAACGGACCAACCTAGAGTTCGAACCAAATCATTGCCCGTTCCTGCGGGGATAAAAGCAACAGGAATATCCAATGGGACGGCAATTTGTAAAATTAAATGAGCTAGACCATCTCCACCGACTGCGATGACTCCATCAATCTCTGTGGGATTTTTAGCTACACGAGCTTTGAGGCCTTGAGTTAAAGCCAGTGCTGATGAACCAGTAATGATTTCGTATGAGATTGAATGGCTAGAACAATATCCCGCAACTTTAGTTCCCATGCTCGCACCTCGGCCTTGGCCTGAGGTTGGATTAATTGCAATAAGCCACATAACTAAATTTGAATTTTTCTATCTCGCGCTCTATCAACGAGTAGAGCAATTCCTCCAGAAAG
>CANFXM010000068.1 GCA_947451045.1 Actinomycetota bacterium
CTAGGTGATCAAATTCAAGAGTCTCACTACTGTCGAGTTTTACTGATTTATTCTTGTGATCAACAGAGATTGGAGATCCCATTCGAAATTGAACTCCACGATTGCGAAGCGCTCCACGAATTGGATGGGCAACATGGTCGGCTGCAAGTGCTGCGGTAGCCACTTGATAAAGAAGTGGCAAAAATGTTTGAAAGTTATGACGATCAACGAGAGTGACATCAGCACTTTCACCTAATTCACGGGCGGCGGTGAGTCCACCAAAACCGGCACCAAGGATGAGTACGCGCGGCTTTCGAGTCGTATCCATTTACCCACTCCTTTGTAACATGCGGAATTATGTAGCTGAGTCTAGGCTTTAGTTCATGAATTCGCGTCTTTATTTAGTGACAGGGGCCTCGGGCTATGTCGGCGGTCGCCTTGTGCGAACCTTGCTCGATAACAATTTCAAAGTTCGGGTATTAGTGCGCGACAGCCACAAAATTATTGGCCAACCTTGGGCTAAAGACGTTGAAATTGTTGAAGGAAATGCACAAAACAGAAGTGATCTTGATGCTGCTCTTTTTGGCGTTCATACGGCTTACTATTTATTACATTCAATCAATCTTGGAAAAGATTTTGATGATATTGAAGCAGAGATGGCTCGCACCTTCGCTCAAGCTTGTGAAAGTGCCCACGTAAAACAAATTGTCTATTTAGGCGGTATTGCCAACGATAAAAAAACGAGTAAACATTTAGCTTCACGAGTTGGCACAGGAAAAGGATTAGCATCGACATCAGTGCCAGTTTTGGAACTTCGCGCAGGAATAATTATTGGTTCAGGCTCAGCATCTTTTGAAATGCTGCGTCACTTGACTCATCGACTTCCGATTATGACAACACCAAAGTGGGTTTCAAACCTTACTCACCCCATCGCAATTCGTGATGTTCTTTATTACCTCAATAATGCTGCTTCGTTGAAAGAACCCGTTGATAAAATTTACGATATTGGCGGCCCAGAGATTTTGTCATATGCAGACATGATGCAGAAATTTGCCAAACTTTCAGGGCTTCCACGTCGGTGGATTATAAAAGTTCCTGTGCTCACTCCTGGACTTTCCAGTCTTTGGATTGGTTTAGTAACTCCAGTACCTACTGCACTTGCAAGACCTCTCGTGGGTTCTCTCATTAGTGAAGTTGTTGCTGATCCAGCAAAAAGTATTAAAGATCTAATTCCACCACCACCAGAAGGATTGTTATCTGTTGAAACCGCAATCAATTTGGCCCTAACGAAAATTTCAGACCATAGAGTTGAAACACGATGGTCTGATGCAACTCTTCCAACGGCTCCTTGGCAAAAAGCACAGGGAGATCCTGATTGGGCGGGCGAAACCATTTTGCGTGATCATCGTGAAGCAACCACTGATAAGTCTGTAGAAGCGATTTGGAAACAAATTGAAGGCATAGGTGGTGAACACGGTTGGTTTGGCGCTGATTTCTTATGGTTCCTGCGTGGCTTAGCCGATCGATCCTTTGGTGGCGTAGGACTTCGACGAGGGCGACGCGATGCAGATTTGTTGAGAGTCGGTGAGAGTTTAGATTTTTGGCGAGTTGAGGAATTAGAACGTGGCCATCGATTGAAACTTTATGCAGAGATGATCTTGCCAGGAAAGGCATGGCTTGAATTTAGTGTTGAAGAAAAAAATGGAAAAACAGTTGTTGTACAAGAAGCAACTTTTAGCCCACGTGGGCTCGGCGGGCAGCTCTACTGGTATTCAGTAGCTCCATTTCACACATTTGTTTTTCCAACTATGTTGAGAAACTTAGTCAAGCGGGCGTAGAAACAACGAGTGTAATCACATCGAGTAAAGCAAGTGCCATAACAGCTATAAATCTAAACTTTTCTGGCAACCGGAGTAGAGCAATTCCAATAGTTCCAAGAATAAGCAAGAGGAATGATCTAGTAACAAAAAAAAGTTGAATGGAAACAAAAAAAAGCAGCAACCCTGCAATGTAAGTACTTTTTTTCGAACCCACTATTTGTGGAAGCCCAGCAATACCTGCAGCCCGATCTCGATCCATATCCTTTATAACATTAGCGAAATGTGCCGCAACCCCTAATCCTGCTCCGCAGATGAGAAGCCATAAGGGTGGTGAAATATTTCGACCTATGGTGATGGATGCAGGAAGTGCAGCAAATGAAACTGCGTATGGAAGAAACGAAAGTCGATTTGATTTGAAATAAAAATTGTAGGCAACACCTGAACCAACCCCCAGCAAATGCACTAATCCACCCATCAATCCCATTGGACCTAAAAGAGATAAAGCCGTGACAGAAACCAAAGCCACCCATGTTGCTCGCTGAACACTTTTTTGTGAAAGTTTTCCATCCACCATTGGCTTATGTGTTCGTGCTTCTTTTTGATCTTGCGGTAAATCAACTAAATCATTTGTCCATCCCACAACTAATTGCCCGCAAAAAACGGCTAGGGCAATCAACAATGAAGGGCCTTGGCGCCAAAGGCGTAATGCAAGGAGGTAACTCACAAGTGTGACCATCAAAGTTGGCCCTAAATGTGATGTGCGCAGTAATCGCATATGAGAAGTCTCCCTTAACATGGCAGACTGCGCCACATGCATGAGTTCACCAAAGATGTCGAGGCGTTGGCACACGAAGTTCTTGCTTACAGCCTTGAGAGATTAAAAAGCGATCCACCACTAGATGGTCCGCGAACCGAACAAGAACTTTTTGCCGAAGTTGGAAACACAATTACTGCGCCAGGGTTGGGTGGGAAAGAAGCTCTCAAAGTATTTACGGATGTTTTAGCCAAAGCTTGTATCTCAACTGATCATCCCCGCAATCTTGCTTTTATTCCATCCGCTCCAACGGAATATGCCAACCTCTTTGATTTAGTTGTCGGCGCCAGCGCACTTTATGGCGGCTCGTGGCAAGAAGGCGCAGGTGCAGTTTTTGCAGAAAATCAAGCACTGCGTTGGTTATCAGACCTTGCCGGACTTCCACAGAGCGCAGGGGGAGTTTTTGTACAAGGTGGCACTATGGGAAATCTTTCAGCCCTGGTTGTTGCACGTGCACAAGCACGCAAGAAATATCCTGAAACAACTCGATTCGCAATTGCATGTAGCGCAGAGGCTCACTCATCTATTGCATCTGCAGCGCAAGTAATGGATGTCGAAATTATTAAAATTACTCCAGATGAAAATGGACGTATGCAAGGTAGCGAACTTGGCAAAGTTATTGATGAATATCACCGATCATCGCACGCTCGAATATTTGCTGTTGTAGCCACGGCAGGAACAACAAATCTAGGAATTATTGATGAACTCGTATCAATAGGAAGAGCGGCACATGAGCGTGACGTATGGTTCCATGTTGATGGCGCTTATGGGATAGCTGCACTTTGCGCACCATCAGTTCGAGCATTGTTCAATGGTGTCGAAGAGGCAGATTCTTTTATCGTCGATCCACATAAATGGTTATTTGCGCCCTTTGATGCATGCGCACTTGTTTATAGAAATCCAGAACTCGCACGTGAAGTCCACACACAGCATGCCTCGTATTTAGAAACTTTGCATGATGATTCTTGGAGCCCATCGGATTACGCAATTCATCTCACACGTCGTGTTCGTGGGCTACCATTTTGGTTTTCACTTGCTGCATATGGCACTGATGCATATTCCGAAGCGATGGAGCAAACTTTAACGATTGCAAAAGACGCGGCAGAACTTATTCGTAAACATCCAAATCTTGAACTCCTTAGAGAACCAGAACTTTCAATTGTCGCATTCACTCGAAAAGGTTGGAAAAAAGAGGATTACCAAAAATGGAGTGAAGCACTTTTGGCTGATCAAATTGGATTTATTCCACCTTCCTCACACAATGGTCAATCAATATTGCGATTTGCGATAGTAAATCCGTGGACAAAAATCTCCGATATTGAAATGATTCTTGCCACACTTTAATTTTCGTTAGCCCCCCAATAAATCCCACACTTATTGCGCGCAATCCCTTACGATTTACATTATGTCTGCAGCAGAAGAATCGGTAGCTTCGAGTACCCTCAGCGAACTCGAAGCCAAGATTCTGGACTTCGAAGCTAACTGGTGGCGATTTGCAGGGGCTAAAGAGAACACCATCAAAGAGCTCTTTGACCTCAGCGCACCTCGCTATTACCAATTGCTCAATGACTTGATCGACCGCAACGATGCCCTTGAGGCCGCCCCTATGCTGGTCAAACGCCTGCGCCGCTTGCGGGAGGCTCGTATGTCCGCCCGAACTTCTCGCTAAATCAATCTCGTTTTGCACTAGAGGAATGACTCCCGTAGATTTGGCGTTAGCACTCTCGGGGTGTGAGTGATAAAACGCCCCGTTCAAGCACGATCAAACTCGAGGAGTAAAACTGATGGCAAAGCAGATTGCCTTTAATGAAGAGGCCCGC
>CANFXM010000069.1 GCA_947451045.1 Actinomycetota bacterium
AAGCGGTAACGTCCCCAGGTTTCTAGAACTTGACTTTGGGCAGTGACGGCAAAATCTAAACACTTTTGTGCATAGGTAATTGCTTCAACACTGTTGTTCATTTCGATATTACAAACTGCAATGTATTCATCGCAGTAATAAATGCGCTCTGGTTCTTTGGCTTTCTTAAAATAGCCACGAGCAGCAAGCATATGTGGCAATGCTTCTGGATATCGCTTTAATTTGATTAAGGCAGAACCACAGTTGTATTCATCAATACCCATACTGGTATCAGACATATCTGGATTGCAATCAGCAAGTGCTTTTTGATGGCACTCCAATGATTTCTCAAACTCATCTGCCGCATAATAGAAACGGCCAGCATCACGAAACATCTCAGTTGCAGCTGCAGGGTCTTCTTCTTTTAATAAGACAACAGCATCGAGTGCAACTTGCGCAGCTTCGGCATCACGATCTAAACGACGAAGTGACCAGGTAATGCCTTCATAGACATGAAGTAGTTGTGATGTGCCAACAAATGTTGTGAGACCTTCATAAATCTCGCGAGCGCTTTGACACAAAGCAAGTGCTGCTTTGTGGTCTCCTCGGTCATAAGCCAAATGGCTCAGTTCTACAAAAGCTTCTGCGCGATCTGCGCCTTGAGTTGATGGAATCTTTTTCCATAACTCTTTTTCATCGGGTTTGTTTTCTTTACTCACCGTGTCCTTTCTTGAGGCGATGGTGCATCTGACGGAGTGGAGAAATTACTCTGCGTGACTGACAAATGTGGGAGGCGCTTGGGGCTAGCACCAGGTATTTGGGGAAGGGGAGATTAGCACAGATTTCGAACAAGTGTTCGATAACTAGGTTTCCTACGGGCTCCTTGGAAACATTGCGATCGGCTCTTTGGCCGACCAGTCAATATCTAGAAGTTGTGGGTGACTACCTAAAGAATAGAACCATGAGTGCACAGGTCTATCCGGCAAATCCTACTTTCCGTACACGCGCTGAGCGCGATTTCTTTAGCGCGCTCCTGCCTCAACTTGGTGACGCGGATGTTGTCTTTGCAAATCTCGAATTAACAAATGACGTCGAAGGTGATGTTGAAATTGATTTCGCAGTGTTACTCAAAGATTTCGGATTAGTTGTCATTGAAGTCAAGGGCGGTCATATTTCACACGACGGTACGAATTGGATTCAATCCGACAAGCAAAGCTCTCGAATCATAACTCCAGTTGCTCAAGCACGTCGCAATCTTTATACGCTCCGGGATTTCATTTTGCGCAAGTGGTCTCTTGGTGCACTTCGTTGTGAATGGATGGTCGCCTTTCCTGATACTAATATTGTAGATCCACAAGACCCTGGCCTACCTGTCTCGCGAATTATCCAGAAGAAGCAACTCAATCTAATGATGTCAAGCTTTAAAGCAAACCTAAACTCGCAGCGCACCACCCCTTTGCCAAGTTTTGATAAGTGGGTTGAGGTAGCTGCCAAGACTTTACTCCCAGTTGTTGCGTTAAAGACAAGCCCAGAAGCGGTTCTAGGTAATAACTATGAATTTATTCGCAGCCTGACGCATGAACGTGAAATGTACCTAGAGCAGCTGGCTGAGAATAATCGCTATTACATTAAAGGCCCTGCAGGATCTGGAAAGACTTGGCTAGCTTTTATGCAAGCACAACGTTGGAGTGCGGAAGGTAAAAAGGTGGCGATTTTTGCCTATAACCGGGGCGTGATTACTTACCTAGAGCGTAAGAATGAAGAGCTTGCCGAAGATCAACGTATCCACCATATTGGAACCTTTCATGGATATGCGGAGTCACTTGGCACAACAGCAGGAGAGCCAAAACATTACGGTGATCCGGTTGATCGCTATCGTGAAGGCTTATTGGCCGCGGTTCGCAAACTTACCGAAGATCAAAAATTTGATGCAATCGTCGTTGATGAGGCACAGGACTTTATGCCTGCTTGGTGGGAAGTCCTTGAGCTAGCGCTGAAAGATGCTACTACTGGAAAGTTGGCGCTTTTTGGCGATGATCAACAGATGGTCTTTGGTGATCGACCTGATCCTCGAGGCAACTTAGCTCATTTAAGATTGCTTGAGAATCTACGCAACTCACAGCAGATTGCGGCAGCTATCGGAAACTTTATTGAGCGCCCTGCGATTGCACGCGGACCTCATGCATTTGAAGTTGAATACGTGATAGTTCCGGAAGATGAAAAAGTTTTTGATATAGCCGATGATCAGGTTGCGCATTTAACCGATATTGAAAAATGGGAGCCTCGAGAAATCGCGCTTTTAACAACGGAACGTCGCCATGAAGAACATAAGCGCCGTGCCTTGGCAGACCGGGTAGAGCATTGGGATTCATTGTGGAATGAAGATTCGGTCTTCTATTGCTCAGTCAGTGGCTTTAAAGGACTTGAGCGCCCAGTAATTGTCCTTGCAGTAGATGGATTCCACGAAGGTGTCGACCCCAAAGATGTGCTTTATGTTGGTATGTCAAGGGCGCGCGATAAGTTAATTGTCGTTGCCCGGCAGCAGGAAATGGATTTAATTCGCTCAATTCAGAATGCGGAGAAGTAAATGGCACGAGTTACCAAGCCACGTGATTACATCAGTCCTTCAGATCTCACCTTTTTATGGGGCGAGTGCAAGAAGTGCATGTGGCTTAAGTACAACAAGGGAATCTCTCGTCCTGGGTTTATGCCACTAGTAGGACCGATGTCTGCATATCAAGAGCAGAGCTACCGAAATGTTTCGACGAAGAAGATTCATAAGTCATTGCCGGCAGGCGAAATAACTATGTGGGGTCAGTCGGTGGAGAGTGTTCCACTGGTAATTGACGGAATTGAAACGAAATGGCGTATCAAGGGCAAATACGATGTGGTCGCTGCCTTTAAAAATGGCACTCACGCATTGATTGATTGCAAGGTCACCACCAGTGTGATGGAAGAAGATAAGGTCAATCTTTACTGGCCACAGCTTGAGGCTTATGCATTTGCGCTAGAGAACCCACTTGATGGAGTTGGGATTGAAGTCAGCGAAACTGGCCTGTTGATGTGGCGAGTAGTTGGCGCAGCAACTGATCTGTCAAAGACCTTTGACTTCACCTGCGATAAGGATTATTTAAGCGCCGGGCGAGAGCCAAAGAAATTTCAGAAGTTCATCGCGAAGGTGATTACCATGCTAGATGGCGATATCCCAGAATCGGGTGAGAAGTGCACTATATGTAAGTTCGTAGAAAAGAGAGAGTCACTTGGAGTATTTTACATACTTCAGACTGGCATATTGGTCGCTCATTAGTAGGTTTTGATCTGCATCAACCGCAACAGACCTTCATTGATCACATCATTAGTGTTGTGAAGAAAGAAAGAGTTGACGTTCTTCTGATCTCCGGAGATGTTTATGATCGAGCATTGCCTTCACTAGCTTCGATTGATCTCCTTAATTATGCACTCTCGCACCTTTCGAAGATTACAAAGGTTGTAATCACCAGTGGTAACCACGACTCATCTAGACGTCTGGGCTTTGGTAAAGATCTCCTTGAGACCGCAAATATCTTTATCCGTACATCAGTGAACGATATTGAGCGACCAGTTCTTTTTCCTATCGATGGTGGTCAGTTAGCAATTTACGGAATTCCATATCTTGATCCATACACAACTGCGAGCCAATTGATCGCACGTAGCCCTGAGGGCAAATTGCCAGCAGTCAGCCATCACGCGGTTCTTGCAGCGGCAATGTCTAGAATTGCCGAGAATCGAAAGACCGTGAAGGCAAATAAAACTATTGTTATGTCTCACGCGTGGTATGCAGGGGGTGACCCATCAGACTCTGACACCAATATTGGTGGACTTGGCCAAGCGAACCCTGATCTTCTGAAGAATTTTGATTACGCAGCTCTCGGTCACCTGCACAAGCCAAAGGTGATTAAAGATCATATTCGCTACTCAGGTTCTGCACTTCCTTATTCATTCTCGGAAAAAGATGAGCCAAAGCTCGCCTACTTAATAGATTTGAAGAAA
>CANFXM010000070.1 GCA_947451045.1 Actinomycetota bacterium
AATTGGGCGTCAATGTTCTTCTCAATACCGCTGTTGAAGAAGTAAAACCCCGTTCAATAATCGTAAAAAGTGGAGACCCAATTCCATCAGAGGTAACAATTTGGGCCGCGGGCGTTAAAGGTGAACCAACTGCGAGCAAACTCAATCTTCCACTTGCAGGAACTCGGATAGAAACTGAATCGACTCTTCAAGTCGCGCACTACCCACACATCTGGGCAATTGGTGATATCTCTGGAATAAAAGGTAAAGATGGAAAATTTTTACCGATGGTGGCACCTGTCGCAATGCAGCAAGGAAGATTTGTTGCCAAGCAAATTATGCGAATATCTAAAGGTGAAGCTCTCAAAGATTTTAAATACAAAGACAAAGGTTCTATGGCAACAATTGGACGTAACAAGGCTGTTGTTGAAGTAAAGCAATTCAAAATGGCCGGCATCCTTGCTTGGTATGCATGGTTGTTTCTTCATTTGTTCTACTTATTGGGTGGTCGAAACAAAATTGGAACGATTGCAGATTGGACGTGGAACTACATCACCTTCGATCGTGGAAATAGACACATTATGGATACCTTATAAAAGTGGCTGACTACATCAATCTTCGTGGCCACAAAATTTATTCATATGAGTGGTCCAACAACGGTGAAGCATGCGTGTTGCTCCATGGTGGAACAAGTCAAACTTCACATTGGGATTACACAGTGCTCCCCAGCGTTGAAGATGATTTTCATGTTTATGCCTATGACCGTGCTGGCCATGGTTACACAGCAGATCAAATTGAAAGTTATCATTTTGAATATCAAGTTCGTGAAGCAATCGCTTATTTAGAAGATGTGGTCAAAGAACCTGCTCACCTTATTGGTTGGAGCGATGGAGGAATTATTGCGCTCATGATCGCAATTCAACGCCCTGAGTTGGTCAGATCAATTGTTGCAATTGGAGCGAATTTTCATTTCAGTGGTGTGACACAAATATTTGATTCTTGGACAATTTCAGATGAAGATCGTGAAGAATATGCCATCACATCCCCCGATGCTCCAGAAACATTGGATGCAAAAATTGTGAAAATGCACAAAATCTGGAAGTCAGAGCCTGATATTTCAATTGAAGATCTGAAAACTATTCAATGCCCTGTATTGGTTTTAGCAGGTGATGACGATGTCATAAAACATTCCCATACAATCGAACTCTATGAAGCAATTCCACTTGGACAGTTAGCAATTATTCCGGGTACTTCACACATGGTTCCAAAAGAAAAACCTACATTGATGAATGCAATGATCTCTCAGTTCTTAGAAGATCTCAGCTATCCAGTTACAAAAGCACCGATTCGTCGAACTAGCAATCAACCGGAGTAATTTTTCCAGTTGCAACATCGTAGATAGCTCCACCAACTTCAACACCTTTACGAATGAGTGGATAAGAACGTATAAGATTCACATCTGAAATAAGTGCACTATTTTGATCACTTACAGTCTTGAATTCTAAACTTCTTGTATCAACTCCATATTGTTTTTCAATCAGGTCATGGATATCTGATTCTTCACTTATTGCCATGCGGCAATTGGTGTGAGGCATAACTAAAATACGATTTACACCCAATAAATATGTCGCAAGAACTAAAGTACGTAAAACGTCTTCAGTCACGCGAGCACCCGCGTTGCGCAAAATCTTGGCATCTCCCGATCGCATTCCAATAACCGATAATGGATTAATGCGTGAATCCATGCATGTAACAATTGCAATCCCTTTTGATGCGACACCAGTGAGTTCGCTATATTTAAAATTTTTCACATATTCATCGTTGGCAGAAAGAGCATCTTTGAATGCTTCAGTCGGGAAATGTCCTTCTTGCATATTTTCCCCAATCGCTCATATGAGAGTTGTGAGATGGAGCCCCCCGTCAGGATTGAACTGACGACCTACGCATTACAAGTGCGTCGCTCTACCACTGAGCTAGGGAGGCCTCTCATGCCGTGAAGCATGAAGCGCAATTATGGCAGTGAATGGCTAAATCTTGAAATCAAAGAAATGGGTTAGCGAAATACACCTGTATGGCCCAGCGAATAGCGCCCTGGTTGCGGATAAACAGCGAGTCCGTGAGGCCCTGTGCCTACCTTTATTTTCTTGATCAGATGGCCATCGGTTAATGAAATTGCATAGACCACATTGTCATATCGTCCCGAGACCCAAAATATTTTTCCATCTGCGCTGATACCGCCCATATCAGGACTTCCCCCGCCAGGAATTTTCCACTTGGCAATGAGTTTGTTATCACTAAATCGCAATACGCTAATTGTTCCTTCGTTTCGATTACTAATAATCAACTTTTGTGAATCTCGTGTGACATAAAGTCCATGTGCACCCACACCCGTCTTGAGCAGAGTCATTTTTCCCCACGGGGCTTTCATAATCCAGACACCATCGCTCATCATGTCGGCGATGTAATAAGTTTTCCCATCCGGTGAAATTTTAACATCTTGTGGCATCGGTCCCATGTTGGGCATTCCATTGTGAGCCTTTGCGGTTGCAGATTTGTTGAGCACAGGAATTTTTTGTTTCTTGAGAATTTCCATTTTTGCGGTATCGACTAAAAGTATTTCTCCACTAAATTCACAGGAGACAACAAACGTTTTACCATCGAGTGACCAGTCAGCATGATTGACACCTGAACATTGTGATGAAATCGTTTTTTTGATTTTCATCGTGTGCGGGTCGCGGAAAACGATTTCTTTTGCCGCCTCTGACATAACAACGGCGTACTTTCCATCGGGTGTGAAATATAAGTTATACGGATCATTTACTTTAACTGGTTTGCCAAACTTTCCAGTGGCAGGATCTATGGGAGTGAGTACATTTCCTTTGTCGCTATTGACCCACAATGTTTTCAAATCCCACGACGGAACTACATGCTGTGGTTCACGTCCTACTTTGGTAGTGCTAATTATTTTGTATGTCTTTGGATCAATTATTGTGACATCACTCGACTGCGTATTTGGGACATAAATCAGGCTCGGATATTGCTTTACAACATCGGATAGTTGATTAGCTTTATCGGCGGCATAAATATCATTTGGATCTAGGACCGCTGGCATTCCTGGTAAAAAGGTCGTACTCGCCTGTGCAGAGAAGATGGTTGCTACCGAAAGCAGCACCGCAAAAGCGCCAGATGTCAGGGAGCGTTTCATACTTGTCCTAAAAGCGTCGTCAATGTGACGGGCACCAATTTCTTGTCGTGCAGTGCTTGGATCAAAAGTGGAAGCGCCTTGACTGTATTTTTATGACCTAGGTGCAAACTTACAATGCTGCCATTTTGTATCGACTGCATACAATTTTTCACAATCGCGCTTGGCGCTGGGTCTTGATAATCCAGAGTATCTACATCATAAGAAATACAGTGTGCATATCCAGCTGCTCCTGCAGCTTTACGAATTATTGAATTAGATTTTTGAGTACCAGAAGGTCTAAAGAACCCATAGTTTGTTCCGATTACTTTTGACAGTGATTTCTTGCCAGCTAAGACTTCTGCACTAGCTTGCTTGAGAGTGAGGTGTGTCATCGTCTTATGATTTTGAGTGTGATTTGCTAGGTCATGTCCCATGTCAAGAATTTCTTTACCAATACCAGGGTTTGTATTGAGCCATGCTCCAATAGCCATTACTGAAATTGGAGTTGACGTAGCTTTGGTAATTGCAAGAATCTGATGCGCAATTGCAAGATCACCAGCGCCATGAAAAGTTAGAGCTATTTGTGGTTTTGAACGATCGCCATGTGAAATATCGGCACCTGATGTTGCAGCATGTGCATTTTCCAAAGTAAAGATATTTGCTAGTGAAGAGATGGCGATTGCCGTCGCTGCTTTGAGAGCGCCTCTTCTTGATATTTCGTGCGAATGTGACACGCAATTACTCATCTCTTCTATTTATCTGCGATGGCGCCGATGCGTG
>CANFXM010000071.1 GCA_947451045.1 Actinomycetota bacterium
CCTCACTGCTAACGAGGTAAGGTCTAAAAGCCTTCAGGAGTTCAAATCTCCTCGTCTCCGCGCTAATTTTTTAAACAACCCTAAGGAGCCACAATCACAAAAGTAAAAGCGTATGCAGCGCCTTCAGAAGGTGCTCCACTAGTTGCAACAATGATTGATCGACGCGACGTTGGTCCAGATGATGTGCAATTCGATGTACTTTTTTGCGGAATTTGTCATTCTGACATTCACACAGTTCGTGGTGAGTGGGGAAAGCAAACATATCCATTGGCTCCAGGCCACGAACTTGCTGGAAAAGTAACAGCAGTAGGAAAAAATGTAACAAAGTTTAAGACTGGTGATCATGTTGGTGTTGGTTGCATGGTTAATGCATGCTTGAAGTGCGAACCATGTACAACAGGTCACGAACAATTCTGCCAAAACGGAACCGTTTTTACTTATGGATCAACGGATCGCGATGGAACAGTTACACAAGGTGGTTACACACAATCAGCAGTCGTAAATCATAATTTTGTTGTTTCTATTCCAAAGAATCTTCCACTCGATGCTGCTGCACCTTTATTGTGCGCAGGTTCTACTTTGTGGGCACCGTTGAAGCGCTGGAATGCAGGACCAGGAAAGAAAATTGCAATCATTGGATTCGGTGGATTAGGCCACGTTGGTTTGAAACTAGCAAAAGCAATGGGCGCAGAAGTTACAGTTTTATCTCATTCAGATAAGAAAAAAGAAGATTCGCTAAAAATGGGAGCAGTTGCATTTCATAAGATGGATGCAGCGGCATTTGCTTCACTAAAAGAAAATTTTGACCTTATTCTCAATACAGTAAGTGCAACAGTAGATACAGCGGCTTATTACGAATTGCTCAAATTTGATGGCGCATTTGTTGTCATTGGCGCTGATCCAACCCCAACAGTTTCATTATCTACAAGCGTTGGGGTTTCTAAGCAGCGTGTATTCACGCTTTCACTTATCTCTGGAGTACAAGAAACTCAGGACATGCTCAATTTCTGTGGTGAGCACAATGTTTTGCCAGAAATTGAAGTGATTCCCGCAAGTTATATCAATGAAGCATTCGACAGAGTTGTAGCCAGTGATGTGCGCTATCGCTTTGTTATTGATAATTCAACGATGTAGTTTGCATATTTAACTGCGCATGTCTACAAATAAAGTAACGCGCGCGCCAAAATACTCATACCTACTCATTGTGCTTGCTGCACTCACAATGTTTCCACCCATGTCAATTGATATGTATCTGCCATCATTTCCTGCGTTAGCTGATTATCTCCATGTTCATATAGTTGATATGCAACTTAGTCTTACGTCTTTTATGGCGGGAATGGGACTTGGTCAGTTATTTTACGGTCCAATCTCGGATCGTTTTGGGCGAAAGAACCCTGCTTACTTTGGAATCGCAGTCTTTGTGGTGGCATCAATTTTGTGTACGGCTGCTACCAATTTGCCAATTCTGATTGCATTGAGATTCTTGCAAGCATTTGGGGCCTCAGCTGCACTTGTCTGCTCTCGTGCAATAGTTCGCGACTTACTTAGTGGAGTCGAAATGGCAAAGATGATGTCAGCAATGAGCATGATCTTTATCTTCGCACCAGCATTTGCACCAACTATTGGAACGCTTATTTTGCATTTTGCGTCATGGCAAGGAATTTTCTTAGCACTAGTAGTTTTTGCAGTTGTTGTAACAATTGGTTTTAGCAGGATTCCTGAAAGTTTGCCTCGTGAGCTTCGAAACGATCATGGCTTAGCACAAGCTGGTCAGGCGTATAAAGAGATTCTCAAAAATAGCGAATTTCGAAGTTCCGCAATTGTCATGATGGGGACTTCGGTACTTACCTTTAGTTATGTTTCGTCTTCCCCTGCAGTTGTAATGGGTTCATTTCATCAATCACATAATGCATTCGCTCTGATATTTGGAATGATTTCCATTCCATTACTTGTATCAAATCGCGTAAATATCGCTCTCGTTGGCAAATTTGGGCTTCAAAAAATGCTGCGTGGTTTTACAATTGTTCAAACAATCGCATCGCTCTTTGTATTTTTAGCTGCAATCTTTCATGCACCGCTGTGGGCGCTTTTGATTCCTATTGTTATTTGTTTTGGGTGTTCTCCAGGCATGGGAGGCAATGCAATGACCTTGGGTATGCATCCATTTCCCGAAAAAGCAGCATCAGCTGCTGCAATGCTTGGTTTTTTACAATTTTTAGCGAGTGCCACTATTTCCGCGCTGCTTTCAACAATGCACCAGCACACTGTGATCAATATGTCAGTCGCGATGGTATTTGGCGCCTTACTTTCATTCATGCAGGTTCGCAAACTAATGAGAAAGTTGTAACCTAAGCGTATGCCTACGTACTCAGTAGCAATTGTTGGAGCGGGACCCGCTGGATATTTTGCTGCGCAAGCTCTACAAAATTTACAAACACCAGAACTTCAATTCTCGATCGACATGATTGAGCGTTTGCCAATGCCCTGGGGACTGGTTCGCTCAGGTGTTGCACCCGATCACCCTAGAATCAAAACAGTCTCAAAAGTATTTGAAAAAATTGCCACCTCTGAAGGTTTTCGACTTTTTGCTAATGTGGAACTGGGTAGCGATGTATCTATCGAAGAACTTGAAGAAAAATATGATGCTGTAGTAATTGCAACAGGCTCCGCGCTAGGAAAAACTTTAGGAATTCCAGGCGAAGATCTTGCGGGATCAATTTCTGCTGCAAATTTTGTTCCTTGGTATAACGGCCACCCAGATTTTGCAAATTTTCACGTCTCTCTTGATTGTGAAACAGCAATTGTTATTGGGGCTGGAAATGTTGCTATGGATGTTGGTCGGATGCTTGCACTAGAGCCAAACGAACTAGATGTCACGGATACAGCAGATCATGCAATTCTAGGATTTAAGAAAAGTAATGTGCGAAAGGTTTATATCAGCGCACGACGCGGGGCAGAGAATGCGGCGTTTACATCACCGGAATTGCGCGAATTACCAAAACTTGAACATACCAATGTGATTATGAGTAAGAGTGATATTAATGCCGCTATTGAACGCGCTGGTGAATCACCAGAAAAAGAAGTAAAAAGTAATTTAGATGCCATGCTCCTCATTACTGAACAAGAAAATAAGGGTCATGAACGGACTATAGAATTTCTTTTCCAGCACACACCAGTTGCAATCAACGGCATAGATCGCGTGGAATCAATTACTTTTGCTGTTCCGGATGGTGAAGTAACAATTCCTTGCGGATTAGTTGTAACTGCTATCGGATATCAAGCAGCTAGTATTGAGGGAATTCCTTATGAAAAAGGAAAAGTTGTGAACGTTGAAGGGCATGTAAGAAATAATCTTTATGTTGTCGGTTGGGCAAAACGTGGACCTTCGGGTGTCATTGGAACAAATAAATCGGATGCCTCAGATGTAATGGATAAATTAGTTTCAGAATTAAAATCACCAAAGAATTCTGGTGATGTAACAGAATTACTTATTGGAAAGAAATATATTGATCAGGCGGGCTGGACAAAACTCAATACACACGAGGTCGCCGAAGGTGAAAAAGCAGGGAAGCCTCGACGTAAAGTGGTTTCGCACGCTCAAGCACGTGAGATATCAGGGATCTAAAATAGGAAAGCTTTATAAGCGCTGATAGGTTTCCCCCATGGAAATTTCAGAGATGCTCGCAAAGTTAACCCTTGAAGAAAAAGTTTCACTTCTTTCAGGTCAAGATTTTTGGTCAACAACACCACTTCCATCAATTGGTTTGCGAAGCATGGTTGTCTCTGATGGTCCTTCAGGTGTGCGCGGTCCTATCTGGGATGAGCGCGATCCTTCATTGAGTTTGCCATCAG
>CANFXM010000072.1 GCA_947451045.1 Actinomycetota bacterium
ATGGCTAGAACAATATCCCGCAACTTTAGTTCCCATGCTCGCACCTCGGCCTTGGCCTGAGGTTGGATTAATTGCAATAAGCCACATAACTAAATTTGAATTTTTCTATCTCGCGCTCTATCAACGAGTAGAGCAATTCCTCCAGAAAGAAAATAAAGTGCGACAAGTGGCAATGCTAGTAATGACATAGTCAGAGGATCACCCGTAGGTGTAAAGGCTGCAGTAAATAGCACAATGCAGAAGACCCATATTCTCCAGGGTTTGAGGATAGTTTTCCCTCTAAGAAAGCCAATTAAATTGAATGTCACAAGAAATACGGGTAATTCGAATGCTAAAGCGAAAAGCAAAATTACTCGCATTACAAAATCTAGATAATCATCAAACCGAACTAAATTCGTAAGTGAATTCGGCGTAAAACCAAAGAGGACTCGAATGGCCACTGGCAAAATGAGATAACCCAAGGTTGCTCCAACCGCAAAAAATGGTGTCGCACACACAATAAAGAATAAAGAATTGCGTTTTTCTTTCCTATGCAGACCTGGTGCAATAAAAGACCACAATTGATATAACCAGAAAGGGGCAGAAAGAATTACACCCGTCAGTAGCGAAACCTTTATTTGCAGATTAAGCGGACCTAGAACTCCGTTAATGTATAACGAACCGCAATGTGTTGCTCCTTGTGCCTGGGCTAGGGCTAAGTTACATACTGGCTTAGCCAGGTGAGTAACTATGCTGTTGTAGAAAAACCAACCAATACCCGTACCTACTGCGACTGCTAAAAGTGAACGAAAAAGTCGTTTACGAAACTCGCGTAAATGTTCTAGTAGCGGCATGCGACCGCCTGAAGTGGCCGTCATTGAATCTATTTTTCAGCACTACCCTCATTGTTATTCTTCTTATCCTCCGGATTGATCTCTTTCATCTCGCTTTTGAAAATACGCAGTGACTTAGCAAGTGATCGGGCCGAATCAGGTAGGCGCTTTGCACCAAAGAGAACAAGGACAACAATGAGAAGAATCAAAATATGACTTGGCTCTTTTAGAAACATACGAACTCCCTTTGCTACGCGCTTGCCCGCAATCCTACCTTGAAATGAGTTTTTAGAGCCCATAAAGGGCGAGGACAGACTTCGCTGACGCCACGATATCGAGGCGAGCGTTTTTCGGGGAGATGAGTTCAACGGATGTAGCGGCAGAAAAAATCATTCGGCTTATCCATTCCTGCGTAAATGATGAGATCTTCTTCTCAATGCCTGGATATAGATCTTTATCCTCTCCTGAAAGTTCGAAGAGTTCCCGTGCGGCGCGAAGATGATGATGGATCCGTATCACATAATCATCAGGAACTTTATCGACAGCTTCGATATTGTGTGGCAATAGTTCTCGATCAACACGTGAGCAATGAGTTATACGATCTAGGCGAAATGTTCTAAATGATTTCGCGCTATCACAGTATGCAAAAACATATTCGTGAAATTCGTCTTGGTCCCATTTCATCGGCAATATGACTCGCTGTGTTACGCGGTCTGCATAAAGTGAATGATATTCGATTTCGACTGCGTGGCCATTATTTATTGCGCTCGAAATGATTGCACGTATCGAACCATCACTTTCGGGCTTAGCGCTAAGAAAGCCTTGTAAATCTATAAGTTCTCGAAGGCGGCGCGAAAGAGAATCGATATTGTTTATTAAATCTTCTCTTTCATTCGAGAGCGCGCTTTTAACCAAATCTAATCCCAGAAGTAGCGCGACAACCTCTTCCTTATTTAGGGAACGAGGATGAGCCAAGGTATCTGCATTGGTGATGGTGACGTATCCAGACTCGAATGAAAGGTCTATAAGTTCGAGTGGCGTATATCCGGGAAGCCCACACATCCATAAGTTAGTGAGGTCAGCGCTCATCTCACTCTCGCTGACACCAAAATTTTGAGCTAACGCACGAAGTTCAATACCTTGATGAGTATGCAGGTATGGCACAAGGTCAAGCATTCGTGCTGCCCGACTTAGTGGTGAGTTCACAACTTTAGCCATGAAGTGTCACCAAGTTCTTGAGCGCTTCAATAACACCGCTACGTAAAGAATCTTCGCTTACTACTTTCACATCCTGGCCGTGCCATAAAACTAATTTAATCATTCGTTCTGTATCGGGATATGAAATTTTTACCCTGTCCCATTCCCCTTTGTCCGCACTCTCTGTGGCCATATTTCGAAGAATATGAGCCTTACCTTTTCGCAGATCAAGGGTTGAATTCGTCAGTAAAGAGGTTCCATTGAGTTCACCATCGAGATCGAAGTTTTCAGGGATATTAAATTCTTTACCTTTGGAATATTTAGAGATATCACCATCTATGCGATCGAATCGAAATATTCGAATCCCCTCTCGCTTGTGATCAAATCCAACGAGATACCAGTGACCATTTCGAGTGGCGATTCCATAAGGATCAACAACGCGCGTTTCGATACTGAGTTCGGTTGCTATGTAATCAAATGTGACTGGTATCCGTGAAGTAATGGATGCGCTCAAAGTTTGAAATCCAATGTGTGAAGAACTTAGTCTTGGCGTCATAGCTGGAAGTGCATCAATATCGGCCATCACGCCAATTGATGAAAGCCGAAGTAGTGCACTTTGAGCTGCATCATCGAGTGCAGCTCCGCGCCATGCTTCAGCGGCTAGAGAAAGTAGCGCTAAATCTTCACCAGATATGTCGCTGAGATTGAGAGAATAACTTTCAGGACGGATTCTGTATCCAGGTTCATCATCAAATAGAGGATCAAAACTACCTACTTCAATCTCAATTCCAAGATTTCGTAGGTCATCCTTATCTCGTTCAAACATTCGTTCTTTTGTTTCAGCTGAGCCTTCGTAGCCATCAACACTTCGGAAAATTTCGCTTTTAGTGAGATATCTTTTTGTCGCAAGCAGTGCAATCGTTAAATTGACAAGACGCTCACTCTTCCGTGACACCGTAAGAACCTTTCGCCGGACGCCGTCTCCTCGCTAGAACTTCCACACCTGGTGCCATTCGACGAGATTGAATGAGAAAACCAGTATGACCAATCATTCTTTGTTGAGGTCGTACCGCTAATCCCTCATGATGCCAACCGCGAACAATTGTCTCGCTACTTTCTGGCTCAGTGAACCTGCCATCATCTTTGAGTGCCTCAGCCGTCACTGAGAGTTGTGTCGTGGTTGCGACATAGGCAAGGAATACTCCACCAGGTCTAAGGGATCGCGCAGCAATATCAACGCATTCCCACGGTGCCAACATATCTAAAACAACTCGATCGTATTGCGAATCGAAATTCTGATCTTGAAGATCGCCAACTACTAGTGACCAATGAGACGGTTTCTCTCCAAAATAGTTTGCAACATTTGAATGTGCATTTTCAGCAAAGTCTGCGCGGCGTTCCACCGAATGTACTTTCCCCGTCGGTCCAACTGCGCGTAATAGTGAAATGGTGAGTGCACCGCTTCC
>CANFXM010000073.1 GCA_947451045.1 Actinomycetota bacterium
ACTAGCTTGCTTGAGAGTGAGGTGTGTCATCGTCTTATGATTTTGAGTGTGATTTGCTAGGTCATGTCCCATGTCAAGAATTTCTTTACCAATACCAGGGTTTGTATTGAGCCATGCTCCAATAGCCATGACTGAAATTGGAGTTGACGTAGCTTTGGTAATTGCAAGAATCTGATGCGCAATTGCAAGATCACCAGCACCATGAAAAGTTAGAGCAATTTGTGGTTTTGAGCGATCGCCATGTGAAATATCGGCACCTGATGTTGCAGCATGTGCATTTTCCAAAGTAAAGATATTTGCAAGTGAAGAGACGGCGATTGCCGTCGCTGCTTTGAGAGCGCCTCTTCTTGATATTTCGTGCGAATGTGACACGCAATTACTCATCTCTTCTATTTATCTGCGATGGCGCCGATGCGTGTAAGTTTACTGCGTGCGCCTCGGAGTCTTAGATGTTGGTTCAAATACCATCCATTTGCAAGTCATGGATGCCCATAATGGCGCCCGTCCAACGCCGAGCACTAATTTTAAAGTTGAATTGCGCCTCACTGAATACCTGAATGATTCTGGTGAAATATCTGGGGAAGGAATCTTGCTTCTCCATGAGGCAATCAAAGGCGCTGTAGAACATGCCCAACAAAGCGGAACTGAAGATATTTTGGCATTCGCAACATCAGCAATTAGGGATTCAGCAAATGGGCCCGCAATTATCAAACATATAAATGAAGAATTCGATATCGATTTACAAATCATGAGTGGCGATGAAGAAGCGCGAATGACTTTCCTGGCAGCGCGGCGGTGGCTTGGTTGGTCAGCGGGCAGATTGCTTGTACTCGATATCGGAGGTGGTTCATTAGAAATTGCTATCGGTGATGATGAGCATCCAGATGGCACGTTGTCACTTCCGTTAGGAGCGGCCCGACTTACAAGGGATTTTCTCAAAGGAGACCCTTTTAGCTCAAAGTCAATCAAGGCGCTAGAAATGTATGTAGATCAAGTCTTACAAGAATCTCTTCCATATGAAATTAAATTGCATAGTGCAGACCACTTTGTCGCAACAAGTAAAACATTTAGAACACTTGCACGAATTGCTGCCAATGGAGAGAATGCCAAAAAGTTACAAACAAAAAATCTACTCTCCCTAGTGCCAAAATTAGGTGAAATGAATAATAAGGAACGCGCTGATCTACCTGGTGTTTCTGCAAGCCGTGCTAATCAAATATTGGCTGGTGGGATTGTGGCGCGAGCTATTCTTGAAAAGTTACAGGTTCCAGAAGTAGAAATTTGCCCTTGGGCACTACGTGAAGGACTAGTTCTGCGTTGGCTTGATTGGATGGAGCGCTAAGCTCCTATTTGTGGAGCATCAATAGAATCAATTGCAACAATTTCTCCATCACGATGGTGCAATACCCATGATTGCGCTGGTTCAAGTTTTCCGTCTAACTCTTTGAAATTCTTTTTACCAATCAATTTTTTCAAAAGTTTAGGCAAAATGGGGTTATGACTACAGATGACTCCCGCAACACCGCGATTGAGCAAATCTTGTGCGTAATCAAGGGCTGCTTCCTTATCCTTTGAGTAACGGTACTCGCTCAGATCAGTTGAAAATATTGGATTCAATTTCAAAGCTCGAGTCATCGGTTCGATTGTTTCTATGCAACGCATTGCATCAGATGAGTGAATCTCTTGCAGTGCATAAGGAAAATAGAGTGCAAATATCCGTTTAGATTGAAGTTGGCCAACATGTGAAAGAGGGCGATCGCCATCATCGCCATCCCAATCTTCCCGCTTGATAGCTTTTGCATGACGCAACAAAACGAGTGCCTTTGTATCAATCCCAAATTCTAAAAAGAAATCAACAATCGAACGATCATCATCGAGGGTCAATTTCTTTTTCGCTGTAATCGGATCTAGCCATTGAATCTCATCAACTTCATTCTTATCCGGCTCACCATAGGCAATGTCGCTCGCCATTGCTGACCAATATTTCACAATCTTCTTTTCATTTCCTATCTGGTAAACAGCCTCACCAATTTCTGGACCAAAAATAGGAGTAACGCCTGTTTCTTCCAAAACTTCTCGATAAGCGCAGCCAATATGGCTCTCACCGTTTTCAAGTTTTCCTTTTGGTAGTGACCAGTCGTCATAACGTGGTCGGTGAATTATTGCTATTTCAATCTTTTTTCCAGCCGCATGACGCCACAGCACCGCACCAGCAGCTCGTACAACAATGAGATCATCGGACATTTTTATTTCGCTCTCTGAAAAATTTCAATTGTTTGCGCTTGCACATCTTGCAGGCCATTACTAGTGCGCTTCCACTCTTTGCCATTCAATGTCCATCCGCTACTTAATTCTGAAAGCCCAGCTTCAAGAATTTGGTTGAGGGAGGCAATGTGATCGATGTTTTCTATACGAACCAAACTTTCAACACGTCGATCTAGATTTCGATGCATAAGATCCGCACTACCAATCCAGTATTCATCACTACCGCCATTTATAAAGTGGAAAATTCTGGAATGCTCTAAAAAGCGGCCGAGAATCGAACGAACTCGAATATTTTCAGAGACTCCTGGAATTCCTGGCTGGAGTGCGCAGATTCCACGAATTAGCAGTTCAATCTTTACTCCCGCTTGTGAGGCTTCATATAATTTTTCTACAAATTCTTCATCTAATAAAGAATTGAGTTTGAAGCGCAATCCAGCTAATTTTCCTGCTTTGGCATTTACTATTTCTTTGTCGATTCTTTCAATCAAACCACTACGAAGTGTTCTTGGAGCAACAAGTAATCGCTTGTATGTTGACTGCGGTGCAAAACCAGATAGTTGATTGAATAATTTGGAAAGATCATCTGTAAGAACTGGGTCGCTACTCAAAATCCCAAGGTCTTCATACATGCGCGCTGTCTTTGGGTTGTAATTACCTGTACCTATATGGCAATAGCTACGCAAGCCATCTGCTTCATCGCGGACAACAAGTGAGAGTTTGGCATGTGTCTTCAATCCCATCAGACCGTAAACAACGTGTACACCCGCAGCTTCAAGCTTGCGAGCCCAACGAACATTTGCTTGTTCATCGAAACGCGCTCGAATTTCAATGACAGCTAACACTTGTTTGCCTGCTTCGGCAGCTTCAATAAGTGCCTCGATAATTGGTGAGTCACCCGAAGTGCGATACAAAGTTTGTTTTATGGCTAATACTCGAGGATCTTCGGCTGCACTTTGCAGGAATTGCACAACAGAGGAAGTGAAAGATTCATAGGGGTGATGAAGCAATACTTCTCCACGGCGAATAGCCGAGAAGAAAGTCTCTGGCTCTTCTATATCTACTTCTGCTAATGAAATTGCGGTACGGGATCTAAAGGCTGGAAATTTCAAATGGGGCAAATCTAAATCGGCAATTCGATTCAGATCTGTTAGATCTAAAGGGGTGGCTACTGA